>NZ_JBOICG010000651.1:0-14316 GCF_050739995.1 Pseudomonas sp.
GTACATCGGTGTCGGTGAATTGCGCTGCATCATTGGCCCCAACGGCGCGGGCAAAACCACGCTGATGGACGTGATCACCGGCAAGACCCGCCCCAGCCATGGCACCGCCTGGTTTGGCGAGAACCTGGATCTGACTCGCCTGAGCGAAGTGCAGATCGCCCAAGCCGGCATCGGCCGCAAGTTCCAGAAACCCACGGTGTTTGAAGCCTTGAGCGTGTTCGAAAACCTGGAACTGGCGCAGAAAACCGACAAATCCGTGTGGGCCAGCCTGCGTGCACGCCTGAGCGGTGAACAGAAAGACCGCATTGATGAAGTGCTCGACACCATCCGCCTGACCGCCTCGGCGCAGCGGCCGGCCGGTTTGCTGTCTCATGGCCAGAAACAGTTCCTGGAAATCGGCATGCTGCTGATGCAAGACCCGCAACTGTTGTTGCTGGACGAACCGGTGGCGGGTATGACCGACGCCGAAACCGAATTCACTGCCGAACTGTTCAAGCGCCTGGCAGGCAAACACTCACTGATGGTGGTGGAACACGACATGGGCTTTGTCGGCTCGATTGCCGATCACGTGACCGTGTTGCACCAGGGCAGCGTGCTGGCCGAAGGGTCGCTGGAGCAGGTGCAGGAAAACGAGCGGGTGATCGAGGTTTATCTCGGCCGATAAGGCTGCCACAGACTGCTTTATGTGGGAGCTGGCTTGCCTGCGATGACGGCGGGTCAGCCAAACAGTTGTCACTGATAGTCCGCTATCGCAGGCAAGCCAGCTCCCACATTTGAACCGGTTCTCACAGGGGGATCGAGGAGGTTTTGGATATGTTGCAAGTCGACAAATTGCACCAGTACTACGGCGGCAGCCACATCCTGCGCGGACTGTCCTTTGACGTAAAAATCGGCGAAGTCACCTGCCTGCTGGGCCGTAACGGCGTAGGCAAGACCACGTTGCTCAAGTGCCTGATGGGTTTGCTGCCGGCCAAAGAAGGCGCGGTGAACTGGGAGGGCAAGGCCATCACCGGATTCAAGCCGCATCAACGTGTGCACGCGGGGATTGCCTACGTGCCCCAGGGGCGGGAGATTTTCGGACGGCTGACGGTGGAAGAGAACCTACTGATGGGCCTCTCGCGGTTTCCGGGTTCAGAGGCCAAGGAAGTCCCCTCATTCATCTACGAATTGTTCCCGGTGCTGCAGCAGATGAAACATCGACGTGGCGGCGATCTGTCCGGCGGCCAACAACAACAGCTGGCAATTGGGAGAGCCCTGGCCAGCCGCCCGCGCTTGCTGATCCTCGATGAGCCTACCGAAGGCATCCAGCCGTCGGTAATCAAGGAGATCGGCGCCGTGATCAAGCAACTCGCCGAGCGCGGCGATATGGCAATCCTGCTGGTGGAACAGTTCTACGACTTTGCCGCCGAACTGGCCGACCAATACCTGGTGATGTCCCGTGGCGAGATCGTGCAACAGGGCCGAGGTGAAAATATGGAAAGTGAGGGTGTACGCGGGCTGGTTACCATCTAATCTGTAGCGTCCTAACGATAAGCACCAAAACATGACCTTGCCCGTTTCCCCTGCCCTGTTCACCCCCAGCTGGCACGCCGAGCTGGAACTCGGCTACGCGCGTTTCGGCGACACCACACGCCCGGTGATGCGCCGCCACCTTGGCCCGCTGCGGGTGCAAAAACACTTGTACGCTGAAGGCCCCGAGGTGTGCCAGCACATCATCGTACACCCGCCCGGGGGGATTGCCGGAGGGGATCGCCTGGACATCAGCGCCCATGTCGGCGCAGGTGCGTGGGCCCAATTGACCAGCCCTGGCGCAGCCAAGTGGTACAGGGCCAGCGGCCCGGCGTATCAGCAACTGGACCTCACGGTGGAAGCCGGTGCCACGCTGGAGTGGCTGCCCCAGGAAACCATCGTATTCAGTGCGGCCCAGGCCGAACTCACCACGCGCATCGAGCTTAAAGGTGATGCACGACTGTTCTACTGGGACGTGATTGCCCTCGGCCGCCCCGCCAGCGGCGAGCGTTTCGACCTCGGCTATTTCCAATCCCACTTGGATATCCGCCGCGACGGCCAGTTGCTCTGGCATGAGCGCCAGCGCATTGTGGGCGCCGACGGCCTGCTCGACTCACCCATCGGGCTGGACGGTCAACCCGTGTTTGCTACGTTGCTGCTGGCCGCTGATATCGACTCTGAACTGCTGGAAACCTGCCGCGCCCTGCCCCATGCAGTGAGCGGCGACCTGACCCAACTACCTGGCCTGCTGGTGGCCCGTTGTCTGGCCAGTGAAGCGTTGTTGGCACGGGCATGGTTGATAGATTTATGGAAGTTGCTACGCCCTGCCGTACTGGGCCGGGAAGCCGTATCACCCCGAATCTGGAGCACATGAAGACCAAATGTTGTTTTTAAGCATGCACCTTATGAAGGATTTTGAATCATGGACCTGACCCCACGGGAAAAAGACAAACTGTTGATCTTCACCGCAGGCCTGGTAGCTGAACGCCGCCTGGCACGTGGTGTGAAGCTCAATTACCCGGAAACCATCGCCTACATTTCCGCCGCCCTGATGGAAGGTGCCCGCGATGGCCGCACCGTGGCCGAACTGATGCACTTCGGCACCACCCTGCTCAGCCGTGAACAGGTGATGGAAGGCATCCCGGAAATGATCCCGGACATCCAGGTGGAAGCCACCTTTCCAGATGGCACCAAACTGGTGACTGTCCACCAACCGATCGCATAAGGCTCCACCATGATTCGTGATGCAACCCAAGACGATTTGCCGGCCATCCGCGATATCTACAACGACGCGGTGCTGAACACCACGGCCATCTGGAACGAACAATCGGTCGACCTGGACAACCGCCAGGCCTGGTTCAGTGCCCGCCATGCGCTGGGTTATCCCATCCTGGTCTCGGTCGAAAACAATGAAGTCACCGGCTACGCCTCGTTCGGCGACTGGCGCCCCTTCGAGGGCTTCCGCTACAGCGTCGAACACTCGGTGTACGTGCGCAATGACCAGCGTGGAAAAGGCCTTGGCCCCTTGTTGATGCAAGCCCTGATCGAACGTGCGCGCATCCGCGGCAAGCATGTCATGGTCGCCGCCATCGAAAGCGGCAACCACGCCTCGATCCGCCTGCACGAGCGTCTGGGCTTTATCACGACCGGACAGATGCCCCGAGTGGGTATCAAGTTCGGCCGCTGGCTGGACCTGACCTTTATGCAACTGGCCTTGAACCCGGGCGCCGAACCGCCCAAGGAGTGAGATCGATGAACGCCGCGCAACTGCGTCGAGTCAATGCCGAAAGTTTTGCCCATTACCGCCAGGGCTTGATTGAACTGTTACTGGACGCAGTCAAGCATGGCGCGTCAGTCGGTTTTATGGCCGACTTCGATGAGGCCCAGGCACGCATGCACTTGAGCGGCGTACAAGCAAGCATCGAAGACGCCAGCCTGCTGCTGTGGGTGGTGGTGCGTGATGAAAAAGTAATCGCCAGCGTACAGTTGGCGTTGTGTCAGAAAACCAACGGTTTGAACCGTGCCGAAGTGCAAAAGCTGCTGGTGCATAGCAGCGCACGGCGCCATGGCCTGGGCCAGCAATTGATGAATGCCCTGGAACTTGCCGCACGCCAGCACAAACGCGGCCTCCTCTATCTGGACACCGAAGCGGGCTCCGGTGCCGAAGCCTTCTATCAGTCACTGCACTACACCAAGATCGGTGAACTGCCCGACTACTGCCAAAGCCCGGACGGGCGTTACACCCCGACCGCCATCTACTTCAAGACCCTGGGGCAACCTGCATGATTCCTGGTGAATATCAGATCCAGCCTGGTGACATCGAACTCAACGTGGGCCGTCGCACGATCAGCCTGAGCGTGGCCAACAGTGGCGACCGGCCGATTCAGGTGGGTTCGCATTACCATTTTTTCGAGACCAACGACGCGCTGACATTCGATCGTGCGGCCAGCCGTGGCATGCGCCTGAACATTCCGGCGGGAACGGCGGTGCGGTTCGAGCCGGGGCAGAGTCGCGAGGTTGAGTTGGTGGATTTGAGTGGTGGCAGGCGGGTATTCGGGTTTGCAGGTCGGATCATGGGTGATCTTTAGGGCCTCATCGGGGGCAAGCCCCCTCCCACCTTTTGTCCGTGTTCACAAATCAAGGTGGGAGGGGGCTTGCCCCCGATAGCGATTTCACATTCAACACATTTTTCCCAGGGCAACCACATGAAAATCAGCCGCCAAGCCTACGCCGACATGTACGGCCCCACCGTCGGTGACAAAGTCCGCCTGGCCGACACCGAACTGTTCGTCGAAGTCGAACAGGACTTCACCGTCTACGGCGAAGAAGTCAAATTCGGCGGCGGCAAAGTCATCCGCGACGGCCAGGGCCAGAGCCAATTGCTCGCCCATGAAGTAGTCGACACCCTGATCACCAACGCGCTGATCATCGACCACTGGGGCATCGTCAAGGCCGACGTCGGCCTGAAAAATGGCCGCATCGCCGCCATCGGCAAAGCTGGCAACCCGGACATCCAGCCCGACGTGACCATGGCCATCGGCGCCAGTACCGAAGTGATCGCAGGCGAGGGCATGATTCTCACTGCGGGTGGCATCGACACCCACGTACATTTCATCTGCCCGCAGCAGATCGAGGAGGCGTTGACCAGTGGCGTCACCACCATGATCGGCGGCGGCACCGGCCCCGCGACGGGCACCAATGCAACCACCTGCACCTCCGGCCCGTGGCACCTGGCGCGCATGCTCCAGGCCAGTGATTCGTTCCCAATGAACATCGGCTTTACCGGCAAGGGCAATGCAAGTCTGCCGGAGCCGTTGATCGAGCAGGTCAAGGCCGGCGCCATTGGCTTGAAGTTGCACGAAGACTGGGGCACCACCCCTGCCAGCATCGACAACTGCCTGAGCGTCGCCGACCAATACGACGTGCAGGTGGCGATCCACAGCGACACCCTCAACGAGTCCGGCTTCGTCGAAACCACCCTGGCCGCACTCAAGGGCCGCACCATCCACACCTACCACACCGAGGGCGCCGGTGGCGGCCATGCGCCAGACATCATCAAGGCCTGCGGCTTCCCGAACGTGTTGCCGAGCTCGACCAACCCGACACGACCGTTCACCCGCAACACCATTGATGAACACCTCGACATGCTGATGGTCTGCCACCACCTGGACCCAAGCATTGCCGAAGACGTGGCCTTCGCCGAAAGCCGCATCCGCCGCGAGACCATTGCCGCTGAAGATATCCTGCACGATCTTGGCGCGTTCTCCATGATCAGCTCCGACAGCCAGGCCATGGGGCGCGTGGGCGAGGTGATCACGCGCACCTGGCAGACCGCCGACAAGATGAAAAAACAGCGCGGCGCCCTGCCCGGCGATGGCCCTGGCAACGACAACTTCCGCGCCAAGCGCTATATCGCCAAGTACACCATCAACCCGGCGATCACCCACGGCATCAGCCATGAAGTGGGCTCCATCGAAGTGGGCAAATGGGCTGACCTGGTGCTGTGGCGCCCGGCGTTCTTCGGCATCAAGCCGACCCTTATCCTCAAGGGTGGTGCAATTGCCTCCAGCCTGATGGGCGACGCCAACGCCTCGATTCCCACACCACAACCGGTGCATTACCGTCCGATGTTCGCCAGCTTCGGCAGCGCACTGCACGCCACCAGCCTGACGTTTATCAGTCAGGCCGCCCAAGACGCCGGGTTGCCTGAAGCACTGGGGTTGAAAAAGCAGATAGCCGTGGTCAAGGGTTGCCGCGATGTGCAGAAAACCGATTTGGTCCACAACGATTACCTGCCGGATATCGAGGTTGATCCGCAGACGTATCAAGTCAAGGCCGACGGCATATTGCTGTGGTGTGAACCAGCGGATGTACTGCCGATGGCCCAACGCTACTTCCTGTTTTGAGCCAACAACCCTGGAGCCCTGGGCGCCAGGGTTGTGCTATTTACTTAACCGCCGCGATGAATGCCTCCCACTCGGTACGACTGTAGCGTTCAATCAGCGCCTCCTCGGCGGCGGCTACCTGGCGCATCACGGCGTTGGACTGGGCCAGGAAATCGCCGCTGTTCAAAGTACCGACATCCTTGGCTTCCTCCAGCTGCGCTATTTGCTCAAAGTAGGGATCGCGCATTTCTGTGAACTGCAATTCGTACTTGGTCACCACGAAGTCTTTCCAGAATTTTCTGCCCAACAAGGCGTTAAACTCTGCGCTTGAGCCGTTCAGTTTAAGGACGTCGTCGCGGGCAGTTTTCAGGTCTTGCTGGGTGACATCACCCAATTGGGTAAATCGCACTTTGTCCGGTTGCCCCGGCAGATCCAGCTGTTTCTCGCCCTTCAGGCCGTAACGATACGCCAGGCGAATCTCGACCTCGTCCATCCGGGCGAGCCTCTCGCGTTTGGCTGCCGCCGACAGGGTCGGATGGGTGTTGATCTCCGCTTTACGCCGCTCAATCTCCGCCAGTGCAATCTTTTCTACCTCATCCAGGCGAAACAGCCCGCGGGCCAACTTCAACAGGCTCGGGCCCTGAGTGACATCCAGCGCCGAAACTTTGGCCTGGGAGACCATTTTCAAAATCTCCACATCGCTGAACGTCATCGCCGCACAATCCGAACATCCGCCGTCCGCGGCACAGCTAAACATTTCCGTGCGCAACGCTTCGGACTCAGTACCCTGCTCGCTAATACTGTCGATTACACTCCAGACCCGCTGTTGCAGGTCTGCATCGCCCCTCACAGGTATCTCTAGCTTACTGAACACGTTGAAAAAAGCGTCACTTGCAGGCTCCGCTTTCAGCTTCACCCACTGGGCCCGACGGGCAGCTACCTGGTCTTGAGTCAAACCTCGGGTCCAGCGCTCAAAGGCCTCGTCTACGGTTGTGGCTGGCGCGCCTATATGGATTTGTTGCCGTTCACCCGTCAGGAATCCGACACCGTCGGTGCGCCGTATGCCCGCCTGCGTCGTTCGCACGTTGTAGTCCCTGATGCTTTGCCGAGTTTCCGGGCTCAGTGGATTATCGCGTAGGTCGATCGTACTGCGCATCGGCAATGAGTTCGCCAAATCAGCGGCCGCGGGACTGACCACTTCTATAGGAACAGCTCTCAGTTGGTTAGATCCCAGAAAAACCTGCCCAAGCTGCGGCTGATCGCCGAGCCCGGTTGGCCAGTGGTCAATACCCGTACGCTGCATGAACACCGAACGTATATCGCGCATCTGTGTGAAGTCGGGGTAAATACCCAGTGGATTATCGTCCAGCACCAGGGCTCTCAGGCTGGTGCGCTCGGATAATAGACGCGCCGTCTCGGCGGTCAGGCGGATCTGGTTTTTGTTCAAATACAGACGGGTCAAACCATGCATTTCACCCAGTGCCGGCGGCAATTCCTGCAATTGGTTAACGCTCATATCCAGCCAGCGAAGACCGCGAAAGCTTCTGAGGAACTCTTCGGGGGAGACACTCAGTTGCATGTTATTGAGCTTGAGCGAGCCGACATGACTGAAGTCTCCGTCCAAGGCAGGCAAGCTTTGCAAATGCATGTCACTGAGGTCCAGCTCCTGGCCAATCGGCGTGTTATCTGCCGCAAAGACGTCGCGCGACTGCTTTCTCCAACATTCGAGGATTCGCCTTTTGGCGGTGAATCGAGCACTGCTTCCATCGTTGTCCAAGAGTGCTTCGTTGGCACGTATGTAGCGTTGACGCTGGATTGCACCGGCACGTACTTCTGTCCGCCGACCTACCCCACCGGTAGCGGCCCAGGCATTGAGCTGCTGGGTCAGCGTCTGGAGCTCCGCTTTGAGCCGGGTGATTTCAGCCGCAGCGCCTGCACCCAGACTGAGAAAGTATTCCCTGGCACGACCCAGGGTGTACTCCGGGAACAACGTTTGAACATCCGCCGTATCAAGCGATTCGATGGCGAAGTTGTTCGTGTCCCTCAACGTCATGAGCTGACGCCGGGTCTGCGACACGCGTTGCCAATAGCTATCGAGCTCCAGCCAGGTTTCAGGCAGGAACGCGTTTTTTCTCATATCGATCTTGCTATTGATCCTGAGCATTTCGTCGAAATGCTCAGGTGCCGGGTAAAGGTGTTCGCGAGGGATCGAACGCAGCGCGTTGTGACGCAAGATGAGCGATTCCAGATTCGCCTGCGTCAACAGCCCCTTAGGCCACTGCTCGAGGCCGGTATAGCTCAAGTTGACGGTTTTCAGCAAAGGCATGTCACTGAAGTCCGGCGGCAAGTGCAAGGGGTTGCCCATCAGGTCCAGTACTTCCAGCTTTTTCAGGCGACCCAGTTGTTCGACACTCGTGGGAGTCAGGCGGATTCGGTTGCCGTTCAGCGTCAAGTGGGCAAGGTTCTGCATCTCTGTCAGCTCTGTGGGCAGCTCTGTCATGGCTGCGTTGGTAATCCGCAACTTTTTGAGCTGTTTGAAACGACCGATAAAATTTTCCGCCCCTGTTGTCCAGGGAGTGTTGAACAGCTCGAGACTTTCGACGTGCGGGAAGTCAGCGGTCAAACTCGGCAAATTCAGAGGCATGCCAGATACGATTTTCAACGACGTGGTCTCCCGCCGCCAACTCTGGGCAATGGCATCGGCGAAGGTCTTGCGGGCGCCGCCCTGGCGATCAAAGAGCGTCAGGGTTGACCGAGGTTGGTCCTTGATCCAGGCCGCCAGGTCTTTTTTCAGCTTGCTGTACTCCTCCTCCAGCCGCGTGAGTTCAGGCGATGGGTTTGAACCCAGGGCGCTCAAGAACTCCCTGACTTGGACGTCTCCGAACGTCGGAAACAGTGCGCGCACACGTTGTTCCGGTGACGTAAAGACGCGACTCAATACTCGCGGAATACGGAGTGCGCCTCCCAGTAAACGCATCGAGGGATCGTACTCGGGCTTGCGCAACGGGTGCTCCAGCAACACCGTCCGCATGGGACCGCGCGGCAGCGGTGAGCGGCGGATAAGCATCTGCAACTGCGCCGCATCCACGGCCGCCAGGGTTTGACGCTCTTGGGTAGACAACTGCTGCCAGAGCGCCGTATAGATATCGCCGGGTGGCGTGCCCTCGAACAGGCCGTTTTCCATCACCACCAGGGTTTTATGGGGCGTGGCATCGGGGGAGCCGATAGCGTCTCGCAGCGGCCCAGTGGCCGAATATTCGCGCAACTCCACACGCGAACCTCGACGCCAACCGGGCAGGGTTTCCAAGGTGCGAAGGGCCAGGCGCTGGCTGTCGGCATTGGCCAGTGCGTCGACGTGTAAGCCTTCGTAGGCCCGTGATACCCGACTCTCCTGCACATGCCATTGCGCTTGCTCGCTCACGGACTCCGGCAGCCGGGCACCGCTGCGCAAGGCTTGTAGCTGCTCCTCGGTGAAGTTGCGCAGCAGGTGCTCGGCCATCGGTGTTGGCAAGCTCGGGTAGCGTGACAACAGCCGATTGACGTCCGGATCGTTACTGAGGTTTTGTTTGCGGTAGCGATCCTCCACTAACGAACCCTCCCAGCTCTCAGCGTACTTGCCAAGGTACTGACGCAGCAGCCTTGCGCGCTCGGGCAATGGGTCGCTCGGTTGGCCTGGGAACCGACTCAATACCTCATCCTGGCCTTGCAGCGTGTAGAGCAGCTCTTGCAAAAATTCGCCTTGGGCCATCCCAGGGCCGATCTGCAACACACGACGGCGCACCTTTGAAGTCGGATCAAAGTCCCATAATTGACCACCGCCTGGGCCGATGACCCGCAGCGGCACATCTGTCAGCAGCTCTTTGCGCCGCAGAAGCTCCAGTTGAATCACCGGGTCGGCCTTGGCATACACAGCAGGATCAGTGGCTTTCATTTGTGCGATAAACGCGGTGAACTCATCGGCAATCTTGAAGCGTTGCAGCGTATCGCTCAGCACCAGAGGCATCGAGGTGTTATCCAGGAAGTCGGCGCGCAGGGTATCTACGTCGATGTCGCTGGACTCCAGCGCCGCCTGCAAACGTGCGGTACTCACGCCCTCGACCGGCTGTCCAAGGCGTTTGAGCAAGGTCGAATCGTCCCAGCTCAGTGGGCTTTCGGCTTCGTGTTGCCAGGCACCTTCATAGTTATGCTGCAGGCGAGGGGCATACGCTTGCGGGCGTGTGGGATGCTGAATGCGATATTCGTCGATGATCGGGTCGTGGCGCACCTGGAAAGGATCACCGTCAAGGGGCAGCACGGTGCGCCCATCATGGGTGTACAGGCCCAGCCTATTGGGCCGGGCATCGACGGGCAGGGTGATGGGCGCTTTGTAGGGCACAAGGTCGGGGCGCCAGAGCCTTTGGCTACCATTGTCCAGTGTGACCTGCTTGAGGTCTTCGATCACAGGCTCAGGTTCGGCTGCGATCACCTTGGGCAGGACTTTGCCACCTGCCGCCATCACCGCCAGCAAGGCCAGATTTTCAGCAATATCCACTAGATGTGCCTTGGCCGCGCGGCGGTCGCCTTCGCTCCATTCGATGCTGCCCTCGAGCGTTTCATAAAGCAGTTGACCGGCCATCACCACCATCATCACCTCGCCCAATACCGGCACGAACATCGACACTACATTCAGCGCTAGCAAACCGATATTGAGCAGTTTGGAGAACTTTTCGGAGCGCACGCGGGCGTCAACGTCGGCCGTCGGCACCGCATGGCTGCGGGCGTCTGCCAGCAGCTTGTCGCGGTGCTGCTCGAACAGATAATCCCACAGGTCGATATTGGCGGCCCACACACCATGGCCCTTGCGCGTCAGCGTGACTGCGTTCAGGAAGGGGTCGGAATTAGGCCGCTGTGTCGGCGGCGGATCGGGCGGCAAGTCCAGCACGGGAGTGAATGGCGCAAAGGGATTGATGCCGTTTATCACCGCCACCAACAGCGGCGAATAGGGTTCTTTATTGGCAATCGCTTCGGGCGCCGGCACCGTTTCGTTGAGTTCGTTGAAATACGCGGGAAGATCAGCGTAACCAACAAACTGACTGAAAAAGCGCTGGTACTGTGTTGGGCTACCGTCACCCAGGTCCGGGGTGTCGCGAGCGGTGAACCGCTGCTTGAACATCGTCTCCATCTGCGGCCAAGTGAAGCGCTTCAGGGGGTGATGCGGATCATGGGGGATATAGAGAATCAACTCATCGGCGTAGCGATACTTCTCACAGATGACGAACGCCACGCAGCCGATCATGCGTTTTTTCATCAGTCCGAGGTCGCGAAACCACACCTGTTTTTTGCCCATCCAGGGATGTATTTCGCCGTTAACCACCGACATGATCATCTGGTAATCCGCAGCATCAATGTCCTTGGTGAGCAAGGCCTGCTCCGCCGCCGCCGCCAGGTCAGCCTTGCGCGCGCTGCTGAATTTATGTCGTAGCACCTGTTCGGCAACAGGGTCTGCGGCATACAGGAACTCGTTGAGATAACGCTGATACTGCGCGCCAATATCCAGCGAACGGCACAGTTCAGTGAATTGTGGCACCGTTAACGAGGTGCTGACTGACTCGACTTTATCCGCCGTCGCGCCATGGGTGATGAACCCCGACGAGGCCAGAAATGCCTGGGGTTCGCACTCACTGGCCTCAAAGTTATGCAAGGCCGCCTGCAGCAGCGGCAGGCGCACGACCTCATAGGTGCGCAAAGTGACGCCGACCTGCTTGACCTCTACGGGCTTGTGCAATTGCAGCAGCGTCTTGTGAACATCCAGCTGCACCTTGAACCGATCCTGCAGCGCCTTGACCAACAGGGGCTCGGCGAAGGCATCAATGCTTTGCACCCGTTCCATCGCCTTGTCGAGCACGGTTTGTTGGCTGAAGCTGGTGGTGAATTTTTCACTCAATGCCAGCTGTTGTTCCGCGGTGGCACGCGTGTACCAGCCCGGCAACTGCGTGGGAGCACCTTTGAATTGGTCACGACGTGTCGACGTGGCGTTGATCAGCCAGGTGGGGCTGGCGTGTTCGAGGTAGTCGCGGTGAATGCTTTGGGTCGCAACCGGAGGGGTACCGGAAGGAAGATCGGCCATGATGTGGCTCCTTGAATTGGAAGCCTCAGCACATCATGGCCAACGAGGGGAACAGTGTTAGATAGTTAGCGGTTGGCCGCCATTTTCAGAAGTGCTCCCGCGGGTTGAACGCGGCCTTTTTCGCCAGTTCCTGCCACAAGGCGATGGTTTCATCGTCAGCCTGCTTGGGCATCACGGCCTTGAGCTGGATGTACAAGAAACCGCGCGCCCCGGCCTTGTTCAGCAAACCATGGCCCTTGGCGCGCATGCGCTGGCCGTTCTGGCTGCCGGGGGGCACCTTGAGGTTGATCTTGCCGGTCAGGGTCGGCACCGCCACTTCCGTGCCCAGTGCCAGTTCCCACGGCGCCAGCGGCAGGTTGATGATCAGGTTTTCGCCGTCCACTTCGAACTTGGAGTGCGGCGCAAACTTGATGATCAGGTACAGATCGCCATTGGCCCCACCGCCAATGCCCGGTGCGCCCTGGGCCTTGAGACGGATGCGCTCGCCGTCGGCCACGCCGGCGGGGATCTTCACATTCAGGCTCTTGGTGGTGTTGCTGACGTGACGGCCCGAGGCGTCGTATTGCGGCACCTGGAAGCTGATCTGCTTGGACTCGGTGGCCAGTGTCTCCTCAAGGGACACCGTCAGTTGCATCTCCACGTCCTGGCCTTTACGCCCGGCGCTGCGGCGCTGGCCACCGCCGAACGCGTCGCCCCGCGACCCGAAGATCGAGCTGAAGAAGTCCGAGAAGTCACCCGCATCCTGACCGCCGCCAAAGCCGCCACGGCTCTGCCAGCCTGGCGGCCCCTGGAACGGCTGACCATGCTGGCCGTACTTGCGCAGCTCGTCGTATTCGGCGCGTTTGTCGGCACTTTTGAGTGCCTCGTAGGCTTCGGACGCGTCCTTGAATTTCTCTTCGGCGTCTTTTTCCTTGCTCACATCCGGGTGATATTTGCGCGCAAGCTTGCGATAGGCGGCCTTGATTTCCTTGTCATCGGCGCTCGGCTCGACACCCAATATCTTGTAGTAATCTTTGAAATCCATCGGCGGTTCACCATCCTAAATCGAGATCGCACCGCCCGGGGCACAACGTGCGCTGGTTTGCACTTGTTGAGTCTTGTGGCCTGGGAGTGCGTCAAAGTGTTATCGGCGCTTGCCGTATGCACCTGATGTGGGGGCAAATCCGGCGCTTTCAAGCGCTATTTACGGATAACCGGCCTACGCATCCGCCTTCGACTGGCATACACTGCGCGGCCGTTTTTCAACCGGAACCCGATAGACATGAAAAACCCATCCCCAGCCCGTGCCTGCGGCATCGACTTTGGCACGTCCAACTCCACCGTCGGCTGGATCCGCCCCGGCGAGGAGACGCTCATCGCGCTGGAGGACGACAAGATTACGTTGCCGTCGGTGGTGTTCTTCAACTTCGAGGAGCGCCGCCCGGTGTACGGTCGCCTGGCGCTGCACGAGTACCTGGAAAACTACGAAGGCCGCCTGATGCGCTCGCTCAAGAGCCTGTTGGGTTCCAAGCTGATCAAGCACGACACCAGCGTACTCGGCACGGCGATGCCGTTCACCGACCTGTTGGCGCTGTTTATCGGCCAACTCAAGAGCCGCGCCGAAGCGACCGCCGGGCGTGAGTTCGAAGAAGTGGTACTGGGCCGCCCGGTGTTTTTCGTCGATGACGACCCGATGGCCGACCAGGAAGCCGAGAACACCCTGGTCGACGTGGCACGCAAGATCGGCTTCAAGGACATCTCGTTCCAGTACGAGCCGATTGCGGCGGCGTTTGACTACGAGTCCACCATCGAGAAAGAAGAGCTGGTGCTGATCGTCGACATCGGCGGGGGTACGTCTGACTTCTCGCTGGTGCGCCTGTCCCCGGACCGTCGTCACAACGACAACCGCCAAAGCGACATCCTCGCCACTGGCGGCGTGCACATCGGCGGCACCGACTTCGACAAACAGCTTTCGCTGAACGGCATGATGCCGCTGTTCGGCTACGGCAGCCGCATGAAAAGCGGTGCCTACATGCCGACCAGCCACCACATGAACCTGGCCACCTGGCACACCATCAACTCGGTGTACTCGCAAAAATCCCAGATAGCGCTGGGCAGCATGCGCTATGACATCGAGGACACGGGTGGCATCGACCGCCTGTTCAAATTGATCGAACAGCGCGCCGGGCACTGGCTGGCGATGGAAGTGGAAGAAACCAAGATCCAGCTGACCCACGCAGACAACCGCCATGTGGCGTTGGATCGGATTGAATCGGGCCTGAGCGTGGACCTGAGCCGGGCGCTGTTCGAGTCGTCCATCGACAGCCTGTTGGAACG
>NZ_JBOICG010000652.1:0-10327 GCF_050739995.1 Pseudomonas sp.
GGATTACCCGGTCAGCGGCATGCTGACCAACAGCGGCGCGGAAGCCGCTGAAAATGCCCTGAAGATCGTCCGCGGCGCCACTGGCCGCACGGCGGTGATCGCCTTTGACGGCGCCTTCCATGGCCGCACCCTGGCCACCCTCAACCTGAATGGCAAGGTCGCGCCCTACAAGCAAAAGGTCGGTGTACTGCCAGGCCCGGTGTATCACCTGCCCTACCCCAGCGCCGACAACGGAGTGACCTGCGCCGAAGCGCTGAAGGCCATGGACCGTTTGTTCAGTGTGGAAATCGACGTCAATGACGTGGCCTGCTTCATCCTCGAACCGGTGCAGGGTGAAGGCGGCTTCCTGGCCCTGGACATCGAGTTTGCCCAAGCCCTGCGCCGCTTCTGTGACGAGAAAAACATCCTGCTGATTGCCGACGAAATACAATCCGGCTTCGGCCGCACCGGCCAGCGTTTTGCGTTCTCGCGACTGGGTATCGAACCGGACCTGATCCTGCTCGGCAAAAGCATCGCCGGCGGTGTGCCATTGGGTGCAGTGGTCGGCCGCAAAGCCCTGCTCGACAGCCTGCCCAAAGGCGGCCTGGGCGGCACCTATTCCGGCAACCCCATTGCCTGCGCGGCTGCGTTGGCCACCCTAGATGCGATGACGGATCACCAGCTGAAAACCTGGGGTTCACAGCAGGAGGAAGCCATCGTCAGCCGCTACAACAGCTGGCGCGCCCAGGATGTGTCCCCTTACCTGGGCCGCCTGACCGGCGTCGGCGCCATGCGTGGCATCGAACTGACCAATGCCGACGGCTCGCCCGCCGCCCAGCAGTTGACCCAACTGCTGGGCCTGGCTCGCGATGCCGGCTTGCTGCTGATGCCAAGCGGTAAGTCACGACACATTATCCGCCTGCTGGCACCGCTGACCATCGAGCCTGCGGTGCTGGAGGAGGGCCTGGATATCCTGGAGGCATGCCTCAAACAACTGGCTTAATAGCGCGCATCAACCGGCTTGCCGCCGTTGGGCCAGTCCTTGACCTTGTCCGTGAAATCCGGGCGAGGCTGCCCCGAGAAATAAGCCGCCACGTCCACCGCATCCTGATCCGACAAACCGCCCTGGCCCAACGGGAATTTCTCGTGGAAGCCAATCGGCATATTCCGTTTGACGAACGCGGCCGCCGTGTAAGTGCGGGCCATACCCGCACCGATATTGAACGACTGCTCGCCCCACAGCGGTGGGTAGATCAACTCGCCATCGGCACGCGCCAGGCCCTGGCCATTGTCGCCATGGCACACCGCACATTGCTGGGCGTAGACCTGCTTGCCGTTGTCCA
The DNA here is from genome assembly GCF_050739995.1 of Pseudomonas sp. Lineage (GTDB taxonomy): Bacteria > Pseudomonadota > Gammaproteobacteria > Pseudomonadales > Pseudomonadaceae > Aquipseudomonas. Next base: position 1,323 of record NZ_JBOICG010000652.1, read on the forward strand.
GGTTCGGCTTGATCGCCGGGTCGATCTTGCCGACCCCGCGCCCCGCCACCTTGTCTTCAGGGCGGGTGTTGTTTTTCATCCAGTCGAAGTAGGCCACCATCGCCTGCATCTCCGCCGATTGCGGCGCCAGCGGCTGGCCGTTCATCGAGCGGCGGAAACAGCCGTTGATGCGCTCTTCCAAGGTCACTACTTTGCCCGCGCGCGGCGCATAGCTGGGGAAGAACGCCGACACACCGACAAAGGGCGAGCCATCTGCCACGGTACCGGCGTTGAGATGGCAACTGGTGCAATTGAGCGAGTTGCCGACGTTGTCGGGCAGCAGTTCTTTGGTTTGCAGGTGCAGGCGCATACCGCGAAGCACTTGGTCGGCATTGGGGGCGGCGAGCAGGTTGGCCAGGCGCGGGGTTTCAAACGCCGACGAATCCGTGGTGGCCGGGTTGAGTTGATCGCGCAGCTTCTTCACTTGGGCGACGCTGATCGGTATGCCCTCGTTGCCCCAACGGGTGCGCACAAAGCTCAGGATTTCGGCGATTTCCTGATCCGCCAGGCGAGCGAATCCAGGCATGGTGTACACCCGTGGGTGAGTGGCGGTTTGCGCCGTTTCCCAACCGGTGAGAGTGATGTGCAGCAGCGAGGTCGGATTGTTCGAGGTGATGCTCGGGTTGCCGGCCAGGGGCGGGAACAAACCTTTCACACCAGCACCGTCACTGCGATGACAGTCGCTGCAGAACTGCATGTAGCCCAAGCCCCCACGGCTGGTGAACAAATCAGCGGGCGGTGCCGCTGGGGCACGGGCTACCGAGGGCATCGGCAGATCGTCTTTACCCGGTGGCAGGGATTTGAGGTAACTGGCGATGGCGGTCAGGTCATCATCAGTGAAATGCTGGGTGCTGTGGTGAATCACATCGGCCATGTTGCCGGCCACCGTGGCGAAGCGGTTCTGCCCGGTCTTGAGCAATTGCACAGTGTCTTCAACAGTCCACAGGTTGCGCAGGCTCAAGGCGCGCCAATGCTCGACGGTTTCCCCGGCCAGGTAATGGCGACCACGGTCATCGTCATCGCTCATGGCTTTTTCCTGGAACGCGATGCCACGCGGTGTGTGGCATGAGCCGCAATGGCCCAGGCCCTGCACCAGGTAGGCACCTCGGTTGAGCACAGCGTCACGGTTCGGGTCTGGGGTAAACGGCCGCTTATCGAGGAAGGCAAAATTCCACAGCGCCAAGCCCCAGCGCTGGTTGAACGGGAAGCCCATGTCGGCCTCAAGGTTGGTTTGCTGCACGGGCTCCACGCCTTGCATCAGGTAGGCGAACAACGCCCGCATGTCCTTTTCACTCATCTTGGCGTAGGACGGATACGGCATCGCCGGGTACAGGTTCATCCCCGTAGGCGTCACACCTTCGCGCATCACCCGGTCGAACTGCTCGAAGGTGTAGCGACCGATTCCGGTCTCTGGGTCCGGCGTGATGTTGCTCGAATAGATCGTGCCCATCGGCGTGCTCAACTCCAGCCCGCCGGCCATCACCCGGCCTTGGCTGGCGGTGTGGCAGGCGATGCAGTCGCCCAGCTGCGCAACGTATTTACCGTGTTCGACTTCGGTGGGAGCGGCGTACAAGGGTAGCGCCAGGTAAAGCGTCGCCCCCAGCAAGGCCAGGCGGGAGAGGGAAAGCGCCATTGTATTAATCCTTTAATCACCTGAGCGTGGGGCGGTCCCCTCGGCACAGGCCAGTGGTTGTTTTTATCGGTTCTTCAGGCACCTGTGTTGTAGCGGGTTTGGGGAGATGGCGTTTTGATGTGGGTCAGGGTCAATTCGAGTGCTGCCTTGACCTGATCCCCCTGCCCCTTGAAAATGCGCGACGCTTTTTTGTCCCCGTTTACTGACGTAGTGAAATTTCAATGTCCGATTCGCACACCGAAGAATCCGTAGTCGCCTTGCAATCCAAAGCTGAATACGAAAACGCCATCAATCTTTCACAGCATGTGCCAGCGGCCAAGATCATCAGCGAGATGGTGCTGGACGCGTTCCACACCTCCAAGGAAAGCGACCAGATCCGCGAGCTGCGCATGGCGATTCGCCAGGCACACGATGCCTTCGACGATGACAAAGCCTACGATCTGATGGGCCAGCTCAAGCAACTGAAGGACGCCGAAGCCGCCGACAACGCCGCCTTGGAAAACCTCAGTAGTCAGTTTTCCATCAGCCGCATCCTGTCCAGCTTCAAGGATGACCCTGAGTTTCAGGAGTTGGTCTACGGCCTGGCCCTCAAGGTGCTGAACCAGAGCCACCAGGCCATCAGCAACCCGAGCGCCGGCAAGAGCAAGGCTGCCCGCGCCAAGAAAGACACCGAAGTGTTTGTAATCAGCAAAGACGGCATCAGCGTCACCCTGCCGCTGCGCACGCCACGCTCCAAGCTCAACGTTGACCGTGAGGCGTTGGAGTTCCTGGGCTTTGCGTTCGTGGGTGAAGGCAGCGAGGCGGAGCTGGAAAGTGAAACCTTCGTCGACAACAGTGGCGCAGAGCAGCCGGTCACGCGCAAAAGCATCGTGACCGCACTGCAGCAGCAAAGCGCCTTCGACGGCTACACCATCGCCGCGCAGTAAACGCTTGATGCACCGAGGCGCGCACACACTATGTCGCGCCTTGTACCGCTCACGCCTCTCGGTTCCATAACACCACCGAGCCTTTCATCACGCCGACAGCGATCGCGAACAGCAGCAACACGAAACCGACCAGCCACCACGGCGAAGGTAGCGACGGCTGCGATACCAGCATGAATGCCAGCGACGGCGCCAGCATGACTCCGATATTGACGCCTGCCGCGTAATAACCCAGGTTGCGGTCCACCGTATCACGACTGGAAATGCTGCTGATGTAGTGGGTGATACCGGGGAACACAATCATCTCGCCCAAGCTCCACAGCACCGTGGCCAGCATCAGCAACGCGCCTATCTCACCGAACCCCATCAAGAAAAAACCGACGCCGGCCAGCAGAAAGCCGGCCACCAACGCGCGACTGCTCGACAGATGCGCCATACGCAGATTGATCGGTACTTCGAACACAATCACCAATAACGCGTTGATGAAAAACAGCACGCCCACGTAATAGGTGGGCAGTTGGGTGTAGTTGATGATGTACGCCGACAGAAAGGTCGGCGGCAGCGCATAAGCCACGTGCACAGGCAGCGCCGCCAGTAGAATTACCAACAACCGTGAACGCTCGTGCGGCGCCGTAGGCGGCAAGCCACCACCTTTGCCAGCGACCGGCGCCCCCACGACCAGCGGCTGCGTACGACCCAGCAGCAAGCAAGCGACAAAGGCCGCCAGGGACAACGCTGCATTGATGTAGAACACCGCATCCGCATACTTCAGAAAGACCAGGCTGCCCAGCAGCGGCCCGATGGCCATGCCGATATTGATCGCCAGACGGTTGCAGGAAAACGCCACTTTGCGCGTTTCCACCGTGCTATGGGCCACTATTTCAGAGAGCGTCGCCGGCGTGAATGCCTCATAGCAAGCCCCCCAGAAGAACGACAGCAGCAAGAGTGCAAACGTGTTTTCCACCGACGGGATGATCAGCAACAGCAGTGCATTGAGCAGCAAGGAAGCCAGAATCACGCGGCTGGCCGAGCAACGTTTGATCAGCGCCCCGATGATCAGGTCGGTACACAATGCGCCCGCGCCATACCCCCCCACCAACAGGCCGGCAGTGCCCGCCGACACAGCATGCTGATGCATCAGATAAGCCGCGTAAAAGGGAAACGCCAGGGTGCCCATGCGGAACACCAGCGTGATGATGAACAGCGACTGCAACCGGGTATTCAGGCTGCGCAAAGCACGATAGGTACCCATTAGCGGGGGCCCTGGTAACAGCTGCGTTTCATGAGGAGATTCCTTCGCAATGGCGACGCCGGTTCATCCGGTGTCGAACTCAATAGCGGTGGAACCTAATGCACCCTAGAGCCGCCAACAAGCTGCCCATTTGGCGAGGTATGCCGTTACGGGTGGCGGATATAGCCCAATTGCAGGGCCTTGCGGATCGCCGATTTACCGTTGGTGACTTCAAGTTTGATGAAGATGTTTTTCATATGAAACTTGACGGTGTGCGAGGTCATGGAGGTCAGCAGCGCCACTTCGTTATAGGTCTTGCCCACACTGGCCCAGGACAGCACTTCGGTTTCCCGTGGCGTCAGCACCGTTTGCCGGTTCGCCGGCTCGCGGCGCTCCAACTCCTCGTCATACACCGAAACCAGTAGCATCTGCAGCTCGCTCTGATTAGCCAGCACCGTCTCGCGAAACTGTTGCTGCTCGCCGAAGCTGCACAGGTTGAGGACTGAATAGAACCCCTGATTGCCATGCACGATAAAGCTCGCGCCCTCTTCCACGGGCTTACAGGGACCGGGCACCGGCACGGCCTCATCAACCGGGGCAAGCAGGTCTTCGTCACTCCAGAAAAATGGCTTGATACGTTTGCGGGTCAGGGACACCAGTTTGTCACGTCGGTAGAAGTCATCGGACGTGTCGGACGGTTCCAGGGCCTCAGGGTAATTGGAAACAATCTCGGCCTCATCCAGGGTCGGTCCACACTGGTAAACCTCGAAATGCCCCAGGCCACGACGGCTGAGCTCAGCATCGAGCAATTGGCGCATGTCGTCGGCCAACAGGGAGGGGTTCTGGTCGGGCTGGCCATCGCGTCGCATGGGGATCGTCCTTGAGCCGTTAACAAACGCGAGGATGCAGCATGTCCGGAGTGGCTGTCCTGGGAGCGTCTAAGCGTTCACCACCTGCGCTGTGAACACTTCACGAAAGCGCGTCATCTCCTGCGGATTACCCACGGTCACCCGTACCCACTGCGGCCAGTTCTTCCAGACCCGCCCGACCAGTACACCCTGTGCAGCCAGCCGCTCGATGACCTGCTCCGCCGGTTGCTTGACGTCGATCATGAAGCAATTGCTCTGCGAAGCCGTGCAGGTAAACCCGCGCCCCTTCAGCCAAGCCAGGGTTTCATCGCGCAACCTTGCATTGAGTACCTTGCGCCCAGGCACCAGCTTGGCGTCCTCCAGGCTGGCACGTGCCCCGAGCAGGCTGGAACCGGCCGGTACATTGTCACCGCCGAACACCGCCAAGCGCTCCAGCAAGGCAGGATGGCCGATTGCCAGGCCCAGGCGCGCACCGGCCATACCGTAAATTTTCGAGAACGTGCGCAGTACCAATAGGTCGTCGTGGTCCTTGACCCAACTGAGGCAACTGGGGGCGTCGCAGAAGTCGATATACGCCTCGTCCACCACCAACACGCTGCCTTGGGGTTTATTGGCCAAGGCATGACGAATGGCGTCGGTCGGCGTCAGCGTGCCGGTGGGGTTGTTGGGGTTGCACAGATAAAACATGCCAGCCTGTGGATCAGCGGCGAGCATGGCGGGCACATCATGGGCGTGCTGAGTGTCGAGATCGACTTCATGCACCGCCACCTTGCGCGACTCGGCGGCCTGGCGCGGCACTTCGTAGGATGGCGTAGCCATGACCAGGCTGCGGGTCGGGCTGGTGAACGCCAGTACGGCATAGCGCAAGGCCGCCATGGAGCCGGCAAATACTGCCACTTGTTCTTCCTTAATGCCCTGTTGCTGGGCAAACAAAGCGGCGAGTGCGTACATGTCCGGGTAGGGATAGCGGCCAGCCTGGGCGATCCCACGCTGCATGGCCTCACGGGCCGCTCCGGAGGGGCCGTAGGGGCTTTCGTTGTAGTTGAGCCGCACCTTGTCAGACAGTGCCGGGGCGGCAACAGCCCAATCCAGGTGCCCCAGCACCGGCAAGGCCGCGCCCAGGGCGAGAAGAGAGCGACGACTGACACTGACCATGATGACTACTCCTTGTAGGCGAGCGAGGGATTCGCACGGGTCGTACAAAGGAGTATGACGAGCACTCGGGCAGTCGATTTAACCCGGTGCCTGTGCGTCAGCTATCCAGGTAGTCGGCAATCGGGTAACGGGCGCACAACGCCTCCACCGCCGTACGCAACGGCGCCTGCACATCGGGTTCAAGCTGGTAGTCCTGCTCGCCAAGCGGCGTCACGCGGTCCAACACCTGGCACACCCACTCGACGATCTGGCGACAGCCTTCTGAGTCGACGTTACGTTGTGCCATGGAACCGGTGCCGATGCACAACCCACTAGTGATCAACGAAGAGCGTGTCTCACCCGGTACACGATGCTTGTTCACCACGATGCCACAGGCCTCCAACGCCGACTCGGCAATGGCGCCGGTCACGTCGTTACGCAAGCGGATCAGCACCGTATGGTTTTCACTGCACCCACCGACCACCTCATAACCCCGCGCCTGGAACGCACTGGCGACTTCATCGGCAAGCCTGCGAACCCGCCCCATACAGGCGTCGAACTCCACTGATTTCGCGTAGCCCAGGGCGGCGGCTTTGGCGGCGATCAGGTTGACGGCCGGCGCGCCCTGCATACGTGGGAACACGGCCTGATCCAACACGCGGGCGAAAGTCGACTTCAAGCCCGGCACTTTGCTGTTGGCATCACGACCGCACAGCACCAGGCCGCCTCGCGGCCCGCCCAGTTGCTTGTGGGTACAGGTGACGGTGACATGGGCGGCATTGATCGGGCTGGGATGTCGCCCCGTTACGACCAACCCGGCGATGTGGGAAATGTCCGCGAGCAGAATGGCACCTGCCTCGTCGGCAATCGCGCGAAACCGCTCGAAATCCATCACCCGTGAGTAAGCCGATGCACCGCAGATGATGATGCGCGGGCGGTGCGCGAGCGCCAGGCTACGCACTTGCGCGTAATCCACCAGGCCCTCGGCGGTGGTGCCGTAGCGCAGGGCCTTGTAGTAAGCGCCAGTGAACACGGCCGGACTGCCCAGGGTCAGCGCGCCACCATGGTCATGGGCCATGCCGAGCAACGTATCCCCAGGCTCCAGCAGCGCTGACAACACTTGGGCAATGGCGTTGGAGGCCGAATGCGACTGCACACCCGCGTAGTGGGCATCGAACAGTTCCCGGGCGCGGCGGATGGCCAAGGACTCAACCAGGTCGACGTTCTCACAGCCGGTACGATGACGTCTGCCCGGTGTGCCCTCAGCGGTGACATTGACCAGCGCCGAGGCGCAGGCCACCAGCGTGCGCGGCTTGACGGCACAGGAGGAAGAGACCAGGGATAAGGTGCGGTGCTGTCGCGTGACTTCCGCATCGAGGATGCTCGCAAGCTCGGCGTCTTCAGCGCGCAGATCCGCCAGGCCACGACGCAGCAGGTCGGCCTGATCTTTCAGTGGTGCGGTATTGAGTGCCATCAGTGCGGTTCCCTTCCTGGGTATTGCGAGCGAATTCATCCTGAACCGAGGCGTCCAATTAAACAGGAATTTAAACATTTTCCAAATTAAATGTTCATTTTTGCCGATCTAGGTCGCCAGAAAACAGCGAGGCAGAGCATTCGCACTTTATTGTTGTGGCCGACGCGTGCAACACTCGCGACGCCGTGAAGCCAGGCGGTATGAAAACGGACGTTTATAACTAAAGGGAAGTGGTGAGCACGTGATACACAAACGGGAAAAAGCCGAGCACTTGAAGAGCAACATCAAGTACTTGATCAAAAGCCGTGGCGAAACCCAGCTTTCGTTAAGCAGTGCCGCCGGCCTGACCAGGACCACCATCTACAACATCCTCGAAGGCAAGGTCGTCAACGTACAACAGTCGACCATTCGCAAGATCTCCGACTTCTTTGGCATCTCCTACGACGAAATCGAGACCGTCGATTTCGAAGCCAAGGAAATCATCGAGAGCAGTGTTTCCCCCCAGGGCAACATGAACCCAGCGGCGGTGCCGATCCTCAAGGAAAGCCAGGTCATCCTGAATCTGGACAAGCGTATCGGCGAACTGGCCACGCTGTATCCGCTGACCTATTACTTCGGCACCTGCTGCAACCTGATCGGCGTACGTCTGGAACAGGGTATTCCCGGTATCAACGAAGCCGGCGACTTGCTGATCGTGCAAAAAGGCACGTCGAGCACCGGTAAGGAAAAGTTGGTGTACGACCGGGCCACCCGCAAGATGTTCATCACCCTTGAAGCCTGTAGCAACTCAGAGCGCCTGTGTGTGGTCGGCGACATCATCGAGGAGCGCTTCAATGACAACGTATGAAGCGACCGTCGAAAACAGCAAATACAAACTGCTGGGGTTTGAGAATGACAAGAGCCTGGCAGTGATCATGGTGATTGCCACCGGCAAGGTCATCAAGATGAAACTGAGCGAAGTCATCAACAGCGAAATAATGGACAACCTGAACAAAATGGAAGTCAAGAACATGTACAAGAAGTTCTATTCACAGGGAGGAACGCTGACCGCCTATGACCTGAATGACCGCAACGAGAACTCGTGGATGATCTACATCATCCTCAACCTGTTGTTGTTCACGTTCTATATTTTCACTAGCATTGCCGCGACCAAGCCTATTTACCTGGAGTCGCTGGGCATCATCGTGACGCCGGGCACCTTCCTGTACCCGCTGACCTTTCTGATCGTGGACCTGCTGAACGAGCAGTTCGGCTTGCGTCTGGCCAGAAGGGCCATTCTGTTTGCGTTTGCCAGTAACGCGATGATCATCATCCTGCTCTACGGCTCGACCTTTCTGCCGGGGTTGCCGGGCTGGAAGCTGGATGGGCCGTACAACGATGTAATCATTCAAGTGTCCTCGGTACTGGTTGCCTCCTCGGTGTCGTTCCTGGTGTCCGAGAACATAAACTCCTACTTGCTGTGCAAGATCAAAGAGCTGACCAACTCCAAGTACTTGTACTTGCGCATCTTCCTCAGCACGTTCTTCGCAGTGATCATCGACAGTTTCCTGTTTTGCTTCATCGCCTTTTACGGCGCGATGCAAACCAGTGACATCCTGAGCATGATCTACGTGCAGATCGCGATCAAAGTCGGCTTTGCCTTCTTCAATATCCTGCCAGCCTACGGTGCGCGGGCGTTGTTCAAACGCTGGATTACCGGCAC
>NZ_JBOICG010000653.1:0-12026 GCF_050739995.1 Pseudomonas sp.
GACCGGCGGCGTGCGGAAAGCACGATCATCGGTCGGCGCAGGACTTGAACCCCGCCTTCCTAGTCCCCATCTGACTCTGCATTCGGGCACATCGCCCCGCTAGTGTGGAGTAAGACCCTTGACCACCATCGTATCTGTCCGCCGTAACGGCAAAGTCGTCATGGGCGGCGACGGCCAGGTTTCCCTTGGCAACACCGTGATGAAAGGCAACGCCAAAAAGGTCCGTCGTCTATACCACGGCCAGGTTCTTGCGGGCTTTGCCGGCGCTACCGCCGACGCCTTCACCCTTTTCGAACGTTTCGAAGGCCAGTTGGAAAAACATCAGGGCCACCTCGTACGTGCCGCTGTCGAGCTCGCCAAAGAATGGCGCACCGACCGCTCCCTCAGCCGCCTGGAAGCCATGCTCGCCGTCGCGAACAAAGACGCTTCCCTGATCATCACCGGCAATGGCGATGTGGTTGAGCCTGAACATGGCCTGATCGCCATGGGTTCCGGCGGTGGTTATGCCCAAGCGGCCGCCAGCGCACTGCTGAAGAAAACCGACCTGTCGGCCCGGGAAATCGTCGAAACCGCCTTGGGTATCGCCGGCGACATCTGCGTGTTCACTAACCACAACCAGACCATTGAGGAGCAGGACCTCGCCGAGTAAGCCGTAGGCTTATTCCCGCTTGAGGCCGCAAAACACTATGTCCATGACTCCCCGCGAAATCGTCCATGAACTTAACCGCCATATCATCGGTCAGGACGATGCCAAGCGCGCCGTTGCCATCGCGCTGCGTAACCGCTGGCGCCGGATGCAATTGCCCGAAGAACTGCGCGTTGAAGTAACGCCGAAGAACATCCTGATGATTGGCCCGACCGGCGTCGGTAAAACCGAGATCGCCCGTCGCCTGGCCAAACTGGCCAACGCCCCGTTCATCAAGGTCGAAGCCACCAAGTTCACCGAGGTGGGCTACGTGGGGCGCGATGTCGAGTCGATCATCCGCGACCTCGCTGACGCTGCGCTGAAGCTGTTGCGCGAGCAGGAAATGACCAAGGTCAGCCACCGCGCGGAAGATGCAGCCGAAGAACGTATCCTCGACGCCCTGCTGCCACCGGCACGCATGGGCTTCAACGAAGACGCCGCGCCGGCCTCGGACTCCAACACCCGCCAACTATTCCGCAAGCGTCTGCGTGAAGGCCAGTTGGACGACAAGGAAATCGAGATCGAAGTGGCCGAGCATGCTGGCGTCGATATTTCCGCGCCACCGGGCATGGAAGAGATGACCAACCAGCTGCAAAGCCTGTTTGCCAACATGGGCAAGGGCAAGAAGAAAAGCCGCAAGCTCAAGGTAAAGGAAGCGCTGAAACTGGTGCGCGACGAAGAAGCCGGGCGCCTGGTCAACGAAGAAGAGCTCAAGGCCAAGGCCCTGGAAGCGGTCGAACAGCACGGTATCGTGTTTATCGACGAGATCGACAAGGTGGCCAAGCGCGGCAACGCTGGCGGCGTCGATGTATCCCGCGAAGGTGTACAACGCGACCTGCTGCCACTGATCGAAGGCTGCACCGTGAACACCAAACTGGGCATGGTCAAGACCGACCACATCCTGTTTATCGCCTCCGGTGCATTCCACCTGAGCAAGCCAAGCGACCTGGTGCCGGAGCTGCAAGGCCGCCTGCCAATTCGCGTGGAACTCAAGGCACTGACGCCGGGCGACTTCGAGCGCATCCTCAGCGAACCGCACGCCTCGCTCACCGAGCAATACCGTGAGCTGTTGAAAACCGAGGGCTTGGGTATCGAATTCCAGCCGGACGGTATCAAGCGCCTGGCCGAGATCGCGTGGCAGGTCAACGAGAAGACCGAGAACATCGGTGCCCGTCGCCTGCACACCCTGCTTGAGCGTTTGCTGGAGGAAGTGTCCTTCAGCGCCGGCGACATGGCCGGTGCGCAGAATGGCGAAGCGATCAAGATCGACGCCGACTACGTCAACAGCCACCTGGGCGAATTGGCGCAAAACGAAGATCTGTCTCGTTATATCCTGTAAAGCTCATATAGAACTGCTTTGCTTCAAATGTGGGAGGGGGCTTACCCCCGATGGCGGTCTGTCAGATAGATGTATATTGACTGACACACCGTTATCGGGGGGCAAGCCCCCTCCCACACTTTTTAGCTTGGAGCCGGCTCCTCAGGGTTATCTCTAATGTCGAAATTTCCTACTGCTGTAAATTTGCACAAAACCTCCAACACCCTCGGCCTCACCTACGGGCCCGATGAGGTCTATCAGTTGCCCGCCGAACTGCTGCGGGTGCACTCGCCTTCCGCCGAGGTCCAGGGCCACGGCAAACCCATCCTGCAATTCGGCAAGCTCAACGTGCGCCTGATCAAGATCGAACCGGCCGGGCAGTACGCACTGAAACTGACCTTCGACGACGGCCATGACAGCGGACTGTTCACCTGGGACTACCTCTACCAACTGGCTGTGCGCCAGGAATCGCTGTGGGCCGACTACCTGGCTGAACTCAAGGCCGCCGGAAAAACCCGTGACCCGAACGAGTCTGTCGTACGGCTGATGCTCTAGCTCAGGCCTCTTGCTCTTTAGAGAGCATTTTCTAATTTCATCTGCTTGAATGCCCTGTCTCGTGGCCAACGATTGGCCCGCTTGCGAAAAAAATTAAACTCGGGTAACCAATGGAACTGGCAAGTTCCCTGCATTTGACGATGCGGTATCAACGGTCACCCGAGTCGCGTACCTGGCTTGTGTTGTGCATCGAAACTTGGCGCACAGCGGTACCCGGTACTCGTCTTTCGGACAATGGAGCGTCGTAGATGAGTAACAAGAACAACGATGACTTGAAACGCCAAGCCTCGGAAAATACCCTGGGGCTGAACCCGATCATCGCGTTACGCAAAAAGGATTTATTGGCCTCGGCGAAGATGGTGCTGACCCAAGCCATCAAGCAACCGTTGCACAGCGTCAAACACGTCGCCCACTTCGGCGTTGAATTGAAAAACGTGATGTTCGGCAAATCCCAGCTGGTGCCCGAGGGCGACGACCGTCGCTTCACCGATCCGGCCTGGAGCCAGAACCCACTCTACAAACGCTACCTGCAAACCTACCTGGCGTGGCGCAAGGAACTGCACGACTGGATCGGCGACAGCAACCTGTCGGAACAGGACATCAGCCGTGGTCACTTCGTGATCAACCTGATGACCGAAGCCATGGCCCCCACCAACAGCGCGGCCAATCCGGCGGCGGTCAAACGTTTCTTTGAAACCGGTGGCAAAAGCCTGCTCGATGGCCTCTCCCATCTCGCCAAAGACCTGGTGCACAACGGCGGTATGCCGAGCCAGGTCAACATGGGTGCCTTTGAAGTGGGCAAGACCCTGGGCACCAGCGAAGGTGCGGTGGTGTTTCGCAATGACGTGCTGGAGCTGATCCAGTACAAGCCGATCACCGAACAGGTGCACGAACGCCCGCTACTGGTGGTGCCGCCGCAGATCAACAAATTCTATGTCTTCGACCTGAGCCCAGATAAAAGCCTGGCGCGTTTTTGCCTGCGCAATAACCAGCAGACCTTTATCGTCAGCTGGCGCAACCCGACCAAGGCCCAGCGTGAATGGGGCCTGTCCACCTACATCGAGGCGCTCAAGGAAGCGGTGGATGTGGTCACGGCGATTACTGGCAGCAAGGACGTCAACATGCTCGGCGCCTGCTCCGGAGGCATCACCTGCACTGCGCTGCTCGGCCACTACGCGGCGCTGGGGGAGAAGAAGGTCAACGCCCTGACCCTGCTGGTGAGCGTGCTGGACACCACCCTGGACACCCAGGTGGCGCTGTTCGTCGATGAACAGACTCTGGAAGCGGCCAAGCGCCACTCCTACCAGGCCGGCGTGCTGGAAGGTCGCGACATGGCCAAGGTGTTCGCATGGATGCGTCCCAACGACCTGATCTGGAACTATTGGGTCAACAACTACCTGTTGGGCAACGAGCCACCGGTGTTCGACATCCTGTTCTGGAACAACGACACCACGCGTCTGCCCGCCGCCTTCCACGGCGACCTGATCGAACTGTTCAAGAACAACCCGCTGGTGCGCGCCAACGCCCTGGAAGTGTGCGGCACGCCGATCGACCTCAAGCAGGTCACCGCGGATATCTATTCATTGGCCGGCACCAACGACCACATCACGCCATGGCAGTCTTGCTACAAATCGGCGCAACTGTTCGGTGGCAAGGTGGAGTTTGTGCTGTCCAGCAGCGGGCACATCCAGAGCATCCTCAACCCCCCGGGCAACCCCAAGGCGCGTTACCAGACCAGCGAAAGCCTGACCGGCAAGGCCTTGGACTGGCAGGAGAATGCCACCAAGCACACCGACTCCTGGTGGCTGCACTGGCAGGGATGGATGGCAGAGCGGGCGGGAAAACTGAAGAAGGCTCCTGCAAGCTTGGGTAACAAGACCTATGCCGCAGCTGAGGCGGCGCCGGGGACCTATGTCCATGAGCGCTAAGCACGTGTGTGGTTGAAATGAGGTCAGTGTGGGAGCTGGCTTGCCCGCGATGGCGGTGGGTCAGCTGACTGATGGGCTAACTGACAGAATGCTATCGCAGGCAAGCCAGCTCCCACATGAACCGAGCTGTCCATTCGATCTTTGCACCACCTGACAGGGCTTGAGCATGCCGCAACCGTTCATCTTCCGTACCATCGACCTGGATGGCCAAACCATCCGCACGGCGGTACGCCCGGGCAAGCCTCACTTGACGCCGCTGCTGATCTTCAATGGTATCGGCGCCAACCTTGAGCTGGTGTTTCCGTTCGTCCAGGCGCTGGACCCGGACCTGGAAGTGATCGCATTTGACGTGCCAGGGGTCGGCGGCTCCTCGACACCCAGCGTGCCCTATCGCTTTCCGGGCCTGGCCAGACTCACCGCGCGCATGCTCGATTACCTCGACTATGGCCAAGTCAATGCGGTGGGAGTGTCCTGGGGCGGAGCGCTGGCGCAGCAGTTTGCCTATGACTACCCGGAGCGCTGCAAGAAGCTGATCCTGGCAGCCACGGCAGCGGGGGCGGTGATGGTGCCGGGCAAACCAAAAGTACTGTGGCTGATGGCCAGCCCTCGCCGTTATATCCAACCATCCCACGTGGTGCGCATTGCGCCGATGATTTATGGCGGCTCATTCCGCCGCGACTCCAAACTCGCCGCCGAACACGCCAGCAAAGTCCGCTCGGCCGGCAAGCTGGGTTACTACTGGCAGTTGTTTGCCGGACTGGGCTGGACCAGCATCCACTGGCTGCACAAGATCCGCCAGCCGACCCTGGTGCTGGCGGGGGACGATGACCCACTGATCCCGCTGATCAACATGCGTCTGCTGGCCTGGCGCATTCCCAACGCGCAGTTGCACATCATCGATGACGGCCACCTGTTCCTGATCACCCGGGCCGAAGCCGTGGCGCCGATCATCATGAAGTTTCTTGAAGAGGAGCGCTTGCGGGCTGTGATTCACCCGCGTCCCGCGGTGTAAGGACCACACCGCCGCGCAACTTGCCAGGAACCGGCTATGGTTCTGAATTGGCGTGCCTGCTTGATGACTTGACCAAGGAGTGTTGGCTCATGCGAGAAAGATCCGTGACGAACCCGGCGCCCACCCCCGCTGCGTTCATTAATGCGCAAAATGCGATCACCGGTCTCAGGGGACGAGACCTGTTGTCGACCTTACGGAGCGTGGCAGCCCATGGCTTGCGCAACCCGGTACATACCGCCCGTCATGCCCTGGCGTTGGGCGGCCAGTTGGGGCGTGTGCTGCTGGGCGAAACCGTACATGAGCCCAATCCCAGCGACAGTCGCTTCATCGACCCCACCTGGAAGCTCAACCCGCTCTACCGGCGCAGCCTGCAAGCCTATCTGAGCTGGCAGAAACAGGTGCGCCACTGGATCGATGACAGCTCGCTGAACGCTGACGACCGCGCCCGCGCGCACTTCGCCTTCTCGCTGCTCAATGATGCCGTTTCGCCCTCCAACACCCTGCTCAACCCACTGGCCGTCAAGGAGCTGTTGAACTCAGGGGGCAACAGCGTAGTGCGCGGAGTGAGCAACCTGTTCGAAGACCTGCTGCACAACAATGGCCTGCCGCGCCAGGTGAGCAAGCACGCCTTCGAAGTGGGCAAGACAGTGGCCACTACGCCAGGCTCGGTGGTGTTTCGCAATGAGCTGCTGGAGTTGATCCAGTACAAGCCCATGAGTGAAAAACAGTACGCCAAACCGTTACTGATCGTGCCGCCGCAAATCAACAAGTACTACATTTTCGACTTGAGCCCCGCTAATAGCTTTGTGCAATACGCCCTGAAGAACGGCCTGCAAACCTTCATGATCAGTTGGCGCAACCCCGATGTGCGTCACCGCGAATGGGGCCTTTCCACCTATGTCGCAGCGTTGGAGGAAGCACTCAATGTGTGCCGGGCGATCACCGGCGCCCGGGAGGTCAACCTGATGGGCGCCTGCGCCGGCGGCCTGACCATTGCCGCCCTGCAAGGTCACCTGCAAGCCAAGCGCCAGCTGCGGCGTATCTCCAGCGCCACTTATCTGGTCAGCCTGCTCGACAGCCAGATCGATAGCCCCGCTACCCTGTTTGCTGATGAGCAAACCCTGGAAGCCGCCAAGCGCCGCTCCTACCAGCAGGGTGTACTGGACGGTCGCGACATGGCCAAGGTATTCGCCTGGATGCGCCCCAACGACTTGATCTGGAATTACTGGATCAACAACTACCTGCTGGGCAAGGAGCCGCCCGCCTTCGACATCCTGTACTGGAACAACGACAACACCCGCCTGCCCGCCGCGCTGCATGGCGACCTGCTGGACTTCTTCAAGCACAACCCCTTGAGCCACCCCGGCGGCCTGGAAGTGTGCGGCACGCCGATCGACTTGCAGAAGGTCACGGTGGACAGCTTCAGCGTGGCCGGAATCAACGACCACATCACACCGTGGGATGCGGTGTATCGCTCCACCCAATTGTTGGGCGGCGAGCGACGCTTCGTGCTGTCCAACAGCGGGCATATCCAGAGCATCCTCAATCCACCTGGCAACCCCAAGGCCAACTATGTCGAAAACCCCAAGCTGAGCAGCGACCCACGCGCCTGGTATTACGACGCCAATCACGTCGAAGGCAGTTGGTGGCCGCAATGGCTGGAGTGGATTACGCAGCGTTCGGGCGTGCAGCGCGAAACCCTCACCGCCCTGGGCAACCAGAACTACCCACCGATGGAAGCAGCGCCGGGCACCTATGTGCGGGTGCGCTGAGCTCAACGAACCTTTTAAGAAGACTGGATGAAGACCCGCGACCGTATCCTTGAATGTGCCCTGCAGTTGTTCAACCAGAAGGGCGAGCCCAATGTGTCGACCATGGAGGTGGCCAATGAAATGGGGATCAGTCCAGGCAATCTCTACTACCACTTCCATGGCAAGGAACCGCTGGTGCTCGGGCTGTTCGAGCGCTTTCAATGTGAGCTGGCGCCCCTGCTTGATCCGCCCGCGAACGCGCAGCTGGAGGCCGAAGATTACTGGCTGTTCCTGCACCTGATCGTCGAGCGCATGGCCCACTATCGCTTTCTGTTCCAAGACCTGTCGAACCTGGCCGGACGCCTGCCGAAACTGGCCAAGGGTATTCGCAGTCTGCTCACGGCGCTCAAGCGTACGCTGGCTTCATTGCTGGCGCGGTTGAAGTCGGCAGGACAACTGGTCAGTGAGACCCAGGCACTGGGACAATTGGTGGAGCAGATCACCATGACCCTGCTGTTTTCCCTGGATTACCAGCGGATTCTCGACCGTGAAGGCGAGGTGCGGGTGGTGGTGTACCAGATCATGATGTTAGTGGCACCGCATCTGCTGCTACCGATACGACAGGCGACCGAGAAGTTCGCCCTGAAGTATCTGGATGACCTGGACTAAAAATGTGGGAGGGGGCTTGCCCCCGATGGCGACAGATCAGACACATCATCTTGAACTGGCACACCGCTATCGGGGGCAAGCCCCCTCCCACACTGGGCCTGCTTGTTTTTTAGATCGTCAGGCGCGTGAGTTCTACGCCGGGTTCCTGGGTTACGCTCAATTGCTGCACGATGGCTTCCTGCAAACGCAGGCACAGCTCCGGGTCGGACAGCGGCTGGTTATTGGCATCGGTGATGAAGAACACGTCTTCCACTCGTTCGCCGAGGGTCGCAATCTTGGCGTTCTGCAGTGACAGGTCGAACTCCAGGAAAATCCCGCCGATACGTGCCAGCAGCCCCGGACGGTCCGGCGCGCTGAGCTCCAGCACGGTGACCGGGCGCTGGGCGTCGTTGGAAATGGTGACCTGGGGCGCAAAGGCAAAGTGCTTGAGCTGTCGCGGAACCCGGCGTTGGATGATCGTCGGGTAGTCGTCGGGATTGCGCAGGGCCTCGGTCAGGCCCTCGCGGATTTTTTTCACCCGCACGGGGTTATCGCCAATCGAGTCGCCGTCGGTGTCGAGCACAATGTAGGTGTCGAGGGTGAACTGGCTGCTGGAGGTGATGACCCGGGCGTCATGGATGTTCAGGTTGAGCTGGTCCATGGCGGCCACGGTCACGGCGAAGAAGTCGTGCTGGTCGGGCGCATAGATGAAGATCTGCGTGCCGCCTTCGAATTCACGCTGGGTGGTTTCCTTGATCAGCACCAGCGGGCCGCCATCGGCCGGCTGCTGCAGGATGGCATCGGTGTGCCAGGCGACATCGCCGGCGGTGTGGCGCAGGAAGTAATCGTCACCCAGTTGCGACCACAACTGCTCGACGTCGTCCGGGTCGTTGCCGCCACGGACCAATATATCCAGGGCAGCGCTCTGGGTGCGACGGATCTGTTCTTCGCGGTCCACCGGGTTTTCCAGGCCACGACGCAGGGCGCGCTTGGTCTCGGTGTACAACTGGCGCAACAGGCTGGCACGCCACGAGTTCCACAGCGTGGGGTTGGTGGCGTTGATGTCGGAGACGGTCAGCACATACAGATAGTCGAGGCGGGTTTCATCGCCGACGATCCCGGCAAAGTCGTGGATCACCTGTGGATCAGACAAGTCCTTGCGTTGCGCTGTGGTCGACATCACCAGGTGGTTCTGCACCAGCCAGACGATCAGGCGGCTGTCCCACAGCGGCAATTGGTGGCGCTGGCAAAAGGCTTCGGCATCCACTGCACCGATTTCCGAGTGATCGCCATGCCGGCCCTTGCCGATGTCGTGGTACAGGCCGGCCAGGTAGATCAGTTCGGGCTTGGGCAGCTTCGCCATGAGCTTGCTGGCCAGCGGGAATTTCTCCGACACCTGGGTGTACTGCAGCTTACGCAGGTGCTTGATCAGGTTCAGGGTGTGCGCGTCCACCGTATAGATGTGGAACAGGTCGTGCTGCATCTGTCCGACGATAAAGCCGAACTCCGGCAGATAGCGCCCGAGAATGCCGTAACGGTTCATCCGGCGCAGGTTGCGGTGGATGCCGATCTTGCACTTGAACAGCTCGATAAACAGGCTGGTGTTGCGGATGTCGTTGCGAAAGTCGTCGTCGATGAGGTGACGGTTTTCCCGCAGCAGGCGAATGGTATCGGCGCGCACGCCTTTGATTTCCGGCTGCTGGGCCATCAGCACGAAGATTTCCAGCATCGCGAACGGGGTACGCCGGAACACGTTGTCGTTGCGTGCTTCGATATAGCCGTCATGCAGCTGAAAGCGCGCATTGATCGGTTGTGGCGGCGCTTCATCTTCGGGGGCCAGGATCACTTCTTCGAAGTGCTGGATGATCAGGTCACTGAGTTGGGCGATGCTCATGACGACGCGGTAGTACTGCTGCATGAAGCTTTCAATGCTGGTCTTCGCGTCTTCCCCTTCAAAACCCAGCAGGGTGGCGATGGAGCGCTGATGGTCGAACAGCAAGCGGTCTTCGGAGCGTCCGGCGAGCATGTGCAGGGCATAGCGCACTTTCCACAGGAATTCCTGGGAGGAGGCCAGCAGCGCATTTTCACTCTCGACGAGGAAGCCTTCGCCAGCCAGCGCCCGCAGATTCAGGGTGCCGTACTGGCGGCGGGCGACCCAAAGAATGGTCTGGATATCACGCAGCCCGCCGGGCGAGCCTTTGACGTTGGGCTCCAGGTTGTATTCGGTGTCGTTGTACTTGTGGTGTCGGGCTTTCTGCTCGGCACGCTTGGCCAGGAAGAAATCCTTGCTTGGCCACATGTGCGCGGTGCTGGTGACTTCCAGCATGCGCTGGCGCAGGCGCTCGGGGCCAGCGATGGTGCGGCTTTCCATCAGGTTGGTGATGACCGTCAGGTCCGCCCGGGCCTCTTCGGCGCATTCGTCCACCGAACGTACGCTCTGGCCGACTTCCAGGCCGATGTCCCACAGCAAGGTGAGAAAACGCTCGATGGAATCGCGAAAGATCTCGTGATCAGCGCTGCCCAGCAGGATCAGCAGGTCGATGTCGGAGTAGGGGTGCAATTCACCCCGGCCGTAGCCGCCGACCGCCACCAGGGCAATGTCGGCGTCTTCGCTCCAACTGAATTGTTCCCAGGCCTTCTGCAGGATATTGTCGACGAACCAGGCGCGGTCTTCGATCAGTCGGCGGATGTCCCGGCCACTGCGAAAGCGCTCATCGAGTACCTCGCGGGCCTGGCGGATAGCCTTCTTGAACGCGGCTATGGGGCTTGCCTTCAGCGCCAGTTCGGCCTGGAACTGGCCACGGTCGAAGAGTTCGGGATCCACCTGGGGCATCGATCGGCTTTCCTTTCTATCTATCAGTCAGTCACAACACAGTTCGGAAAACCCAAGCAAGCTTTACGCCGAAATGCGTGGAATTGTGTCATCCGAGCGCAGGGTGAAGATCTCGTAGCCGGTTTCGGTGACCAGCAAGGTATGTTCCCACTGGGCCGAGAGCTTGCGGTCCTTGGTGATGGCGGTCCAGCCGTCGCCCAGCACCTTGGTGTCGGCCTTGCCTTGGTTGATCATCGGTTCGATGGTGAAGGTCATGCCCGCCTTGAGCTCCATGCCGGTGCCGGCGCGGCCGTAGTGCAGGATCTGGGGTTCTTCGTGGAACACCTTGCCGATGCCATGGCCGCAGAACTCGCGAACGACCGAGAAACCGTTCTTTTCGGCGTGCTTCTGGATCACTTCGCCGATGTCGCCCAGGCGGCAGCCGGGTTTGACGATCTCAATGGCCTTGTACATGCACTCCTGGGTGACCTGGGACAGGCGCTCCGCCCAGACCGGCACGTTGCCGACGTGGAACATGCGGCTGGTATCGCCGTGATAGCCATCCTTGATCACGGTGACGTCGATGTTCAGGGTGTCGCCGTCTTTCAATGGTTTGTCGCCTGGAATCCCATGGCAGACCACGTGGTTGATCGACGTGCAGATCGACTTGGGGAAACCCTTGTAATTCAGTGGGGCAGGGATGGCTTTTTGAACATCGACGATATAGTCGTGGCAGATGCGGTCCAGCGCTTCGGTGGTCACACCGGGCTTGACGTGTTCGGCAATCATTTCCAGCACGTCGGCAGCCAGTTTGCCGGCAACGCGCATGCCTGCGATGTCTTCGGCGGTTTTCAAAGTAACGGTCATACAGGCTCTCTCTAGCGCGAGGCGCTGAAATCAATACGGTTCACGGGTGCGCGGCAATAGTGTTACAAAATTCGCACAAGCCCCAAAAAACGCGATTCTAACAGACGCTGGCGTCAAATCATGAGCCTCTGATGATCGCTTCTCTCTATAAGGTGGGGGCATGTTGGGGCTATTCAAAGGCTTACGCAAAGCCGATGGACGGCATATGTCATTGCGGGTTTCGTTTTTCGACTTCGTGTGGTATAAAATGCGCCGCTTTCCGGGGATGCCCCGTGAAGCTTAAATCCACACACGTGTCGACACGATGACCTGGGTGCCGGAGGCCTTGATGCCGCTGGTTGGTCATTGGGATACGTGGAGGCCAAACCCGACTTATTAAGGAACTATCATGTCCCAAGTCAACATGCGCGATATGCTGAAGGCCGGTGTGCACTTCGGTCACCAGACCCG
>NZ_JBOICG010000654.1:0-3211 GCF_050739995.1 Pseudomonas sp.
CCATGAAGGATCGCCTGGTGTTCATCGATATTCAGGTGGATACCAGCGAGCACGTCTACCCGATGCAAATCAAAGACGGCTCTATGCGCGACATGTGGCTGAACAAGACGGAGCGTACTTAATCATGCGGCACATTATCTCCCTGCTTCTGGAGAACGAACCCGGCGCTCTGTCTCGTGTTGTCGGCCTGTTTTCGCAACGCAACTACAACATCGAAAGCCTGACCGTGGCTCCGACCGAAGACCCGACCCTGTCGCGCCTGACGTTGACCACTGTGGGTCACGATGAGGTGATCGAGCAGATCACCAAGAACCTCAACAAGCTGATCGAAGTGGTCAAGCTGGTCGACCTGTCGGAAAGTGCCCACATCGAGCGTGAGCTGATGCTGGTTAAGGTCAAGGCCACGGGTGCCCAACGTGCCGAGATCAAACGGACCACTGACATTTATCGTGGGCAGATCGTCGATGTGAGCGCCAGCGTTTATACCGTTCAACTGACCGGTACGAGCGACAAGCTGGACAGTTTCATCCAGTCGATCGGGACGGCCTCGATTCTGGAAACGGTACGCAGTGGTGTCACCGGGATTGCCCGTGGCGACAAAGTACTCAGCATCTAACCCAAATTAGCGAATGGCCTTACGGCCTGGATATATAGAGGAACCTCATGAA
Source organism: Pseudomonas sp. (assembly GCF_050739995.1). Classification (GTDB taxonomy): domain Bacteria; phylum Pseudomonadota; class Gammaproteobacteria; order Pseudomonadales; family Pseudomonadaceae; genus Aquipseudomonas. The sequence goes on from NZ_JBOICG010000654.1 coordinate 669, forward strand.
AGTTTATTACGATAAAGATTGTGACCTGTCGATCATCCAGGGCAAGAAAGTCGCCATCATCGGCTACGGCTCCCAGGGGCACGCACAAGCTTGCAACCTGAAAGATTCCGGCGTTGACGTGACTGTCGGCCTGCGTAAAGGTTCGGCCACTGTTGCCAAGGCTGAAGCCCACGGCCTGAAAGTGACTGACGTTGCTTCCGCTGTTGCGGCTGCCGACTTGGTCATGATCCTGACCCCGGACGAGTTCCAGTCCTCGCTGTACAAGAACGAAATCGAGCCGAACATCAAGAAGGGCGCCACCCTGGCCTTCTCCCACGGCTTCGCGATCCACTACAACCAGGTTGTGCCGCGTGCTGACCTCGACGTGATCATGATCGCGCCGAAAGCACCGGGCCACACTGTGCGTTCCGAGTTCGTCAAAGGCGGTGGTATCCCTGACCTGATCGCGATCTACCAGGACGCTTCGGGCAACGCCAAGAACGTCGCCTTGTCCTACGCTGCTGGCGTGGGTGGTGGTCGTACCGGCATCATCGAAACCACCTTCAAGGACGAGACCGAAACCGACCTGTTCGGCGAACAAGCTGTTCTGTGCGGCGGTACCGTTGAGCTGGTTAAAGCCGGTTTCGAAACTCTGGTTGAAGCTGGCTACGCGCCGGAAATGGCCTATTTCGAATGCCTGCACGAACTGAAACTGATCGTTGACCTCATGTATGAAGGCGGTATCGCCAACATGAACTACTCGATCTCCAACAACGCCGAATACGGCGAGTACGTGACTGGTCCGGAAGTGATCAACGCCGAGTCCCGTCAGGCTATGCGCAATGCCCTGAAACGTATTCAGGATGGTGAGTACGCCAAAATGTTCATCAGCGAAGGTGCAACCGGCTACCCTTCGATGACCGCCAAGCGTCGTAACAACGCTGCTCACGGTATCGAAGTCATCGGCGAGCAACTGCGCTCCATGATGCCGTGGATCGGTGCCAACAAGATCGTCGACAAAGCCAAGAACTAAGTCGTACGTCTCAAGAGAAAACGCGGCCTAGGCCGCGTTTTTTCGTTTGGTGGGGCTGGTTCTGGTATAAAGCTGCATCGTTTGCGGGCGAACACGCGCCGCAAGTAGTTGTCGAATTTTTTCACACCGTTGCAAGGTAAAGTCCATGAGCGAACGTCCCGAAGAGCCAAACCAGGCCTCTGACGCCGAAAGCCTGCTGCCGATCGATGAGCATGTCGAAGAAGGGCATGACGCGGAAGGCCGCAAGGTCCGGCATCGTGGCATCTATCTTCTGCCCAACCTGTTCACCACGGCGAACCTGTTTGCCGGGTTCTATTCCATCATCAACTCCATGAGCGCCCAAAGCGCCCTGGCAGCGGGTGATGCTGCGAGTGCGAGCAAGTACTTCGGTTTTGCCGCCATCGCGATTTTCGTGGCCATGGTGCTCGACGGCCTGGATGGTCGTGTGGCGCGCATGACCAATACCCAGAGCGCCTTTGGTGCCGAGTACGACTCGCTGTCGGACATGGTGGCCTTCGGTGTTGCGCCTGCGTTGCTGGCGTTTGCATGGGCGTTGGGTGATATGGGCAAGGTCGGCTGGATGGTTGCCTTTATCTATGTAGCCGGTGCAGCCTTGCGTCTTGCTCGCTTCAACACCCAGGTGGGGACTGCTGACAAGCGTTACTTTATTGGTCTCGCTAGTCCTGCTGCTGCGGGAGTGGTGGCAGGTATCGTATGGGCATTCAGTGACTACGGTATCCAGGGGTCGAAGATGTCGTTCCTGGTGGCCTTGATGGTGGCGGCGGCCGGCATGTTGATGGTCAGCAATATCAAGTACAACAGCTTCAAGGAGTTCGACCTCAAGGGGCGCGTGCCTTTCGTGGCGATCCTGGTGGTGGTGTTGGTGTTCGCTGTAGTGTTCAGCGATCCGCCACGTATTCTGCTGCTAGCCTTCCTGGTTTACGCCGCTTCTGGGCCGATTCAGTACTTGCTGCATCTGCGCCGGGACAAAACATTGTCTTAATGTAATTTCCCCCATACTCCGCAGTCTATTGGTGCATCAGTTCTCCAATGCTGCGGAGTTGCCATGTTAATCAAATTGTCCAAAGCGTCCGATTGTCACGAATCGGATGTCACACCTGAATCCTTTTACCTTTCTCGCCGTAGCTTGCTCGGTGGTGCGCTAGCCGGTATCGCTGCCAGCAGCTTGCCGCGCTGGGCCAGTGCCGATGATGCTTCGCGTTATGCCGATGTTGAGTCTGGCAAGGCGCCGACCTGGTTTTCGGAGAAGCTGCCGGGAACCAAATGGCAGGCGGTTACGGTAAAGGACGAGGCTATTACGCCTTTCAAGGACGCTACTCACTACAACAATTTCTATGAGTTCGGTACCGACAAGGGCGACCCGGCGGCGAATGCGGGCTCACTCAAGACCGAGCCCTGGAGTGTGGTGATTGATGGTGAGGTGGCGAAACCAGGGCGCTATGCCTTGGAGGACTTCATGAAGCCTTATCAATTGGAAGAGCGGATCTACCGTTTGCGCTGTGTCGAAGCA
>NZ_JBOICG010000655.1:0-4582 GCF_050739995.1 Pseudomonas sp.
GACCTAGATGACGTTGATCACAACCATCGAAGACTTACGCAAGCTGGCGCAAAAACGTGTCCCACGGATGTTCTACGATTACGCCGATTCCGGTTCCTGGACTGAAAGCACCTACCGGGCCAACGAAGGCGATTTTGCCCAGATCAAATTCCGCCAGCGCGTGGCGCGCAATATCGATCAGCGCTCGATCCGCACGACGATGATCGGTCAGGACATGGCCATGCCAGTGGCCCTGGCGCCAACCGGGCTGGCGGGCATGCAGCATGCCGACGGCGAGATTCTCACCGCACGCGCCGCTGCCGCATTCGGCCTGCGCTACACCTTGTCGACCATGAGCATCTGTTCCCTCGAAGATATTGCCGAGCACGTCGGCCAGCCGTTCTGGTTCCAGCTGTATGTAATGCGTGATCGAGGGTTTATCGAACAATTGATCGAGCGCGCCAAGGCCGCTGGCGTTGATGCACTGGTGCTGACGCTTGACTTGCAGATCCTTGGGCAGCGTCACAAAGACTTGATCAACGGCCTGTCGGCGCCGCCCAAATTGACCCTGCCGAATATCCTCAACATGGCGACCAAACCGCGTTGGGTGATGGGCATGCTTGGTACGAAACGCCGGGGCTTCGGCAACATTGTCGGGCACGTAAAAGGCGTGGCGAACATGAGTTCGCTGTCGTCATGGACCGCCCAGCAATTCGACCCACGCCTGAGCTGGGACGATGTGGAATGGATCAAGAAATGCTGGGGTGGCAAGTTGATTATCAAGGGCATCCTCGATGTGGAAGACGCACGCCTGGCGGCAAACGCCGGTGCCGATGCGCTGGTGGTGAGCAACCACGGTGGCCGGCAGTTAGATGGTGCACCATCGAGCATCAGCCAATTGCCGGCAATTGTGGAGGCGGTAGGCAACCGGATTGAAGTGTGGCTCGACGGTGGCATTCGCTCCGGTCAGGACGTGCTCAAGTCCGTAGCATTGGGTGCTAGAGGCACGATGATCGGTCGCCCCCATTTGTACGGTTTGGGCGCCATGGGTGAGGCGGGTGTGACCAAGGCCCTCGACATCATCGCTCGTGAGTTGGACGTGTCGATGGCGCTGTGTGGCTATAACGATATACGTGATGTGAATCGCGAGATTTTGCTGCCGGGCACCTTTCCCGAAGGGAATTACTGAGCAAAAAAAACGTAAAAAAGTAAAAAGAGTTGTCCACGAAAACCGTGGGTATCTCTGTGGATAACTTTGCAAAGACCCGGCTGGGTTGGCGATTTAACCTGCGGTTAATATTTGATCAACTGGCGGCGAGGGCCAGTATGGGCTGGGTTTGCGCTTGACACGCAAGCGCGAACCCAGTGCCGAAATGCGTTTTCAAGAGTCGCTGTTGGGCGCAGTGGAGTGTGTGACAACCTGGGGTGATGCCTTCGCTTGCATCAGCTTGTCCAGCGCCTGGCCATAGCTGCGCCCCGCCAAACTCATGCTGTTGTTGTGGGTGGCGCCGGGCACCAGCAGCAGTCGCTTGGGCTCCCGGGCCGCTTCGAATAATTGTTCGCTGAAACGTGGTGGCACGTACTGGTCGGCAAGGCCGTGGACGACTAGCAGCGGCATGTGTACGTCGGCAATCTTGTCGATGGAATCGAACTTCTGCGACAGCAGCCAGCGCACTGGCAGCGAAGTGTTGGCCACGGCCGTCGCTGCATCTCCCAGGGAGGTGAACGTTGACTCGATCACCAACCCACGCACGGGGATCGGTGTTTGCCGGCTCAATTCGGCCGCCAGGTCAATTGCCACTGCGCCACCCAGGGAGTGCCCGTAGATAAGGCGCTTGCTCGGGTCGGGCTGCAGCACTTTGAGGCGTTCCCAGGCGATGCGCGCGTCGGCGTATACGCTGGTTTCCGACGGCAGATCACCGTGGCTCTGGCCGAAGCCGCGATAGTCGATGGCCAGCACCGAATACCCCAGGGCATGCAATTGCTCGATGCGGAACAACTGGCCGGTGAGGTTCCAGCGCACACCGTGCAGGTAGAGAATCGCCGGCGCATCCTTCTTGTCCGCGGGGTACCACCAGCCATGAATATTCTGCCCTGACTTGAAACTGGCGGGCTTGATGTCGAATTCCTGCACCGCCTTGGGCAGCCCGGTATACCAGCCGGCCGTGCCCGGTTCGATGCGAAACACCAGCTCGCGCTCCTTGTGTTGCAATACGGCGCAACCCACCGGCAGGCCAACGATCAACAACGCCATGCACAGCAGGGGAAACCAGCGCAGGCCGAGGCGAGACAGAAAACGAGAAGACATGAAGGTTCCAGGGCTAAAGCGAAGCAGGGGTTTTACCAGATGGCTAATCGGGTAAGGAATTAATTCGACAGTCGTGCGTGGGTATTGCTTGCAAAGTGTTACATCGCAGCCACCAACTGAACCCGATTACGCCCCTGCGCCTTGGCCAGGTACAGCGCCTGGTCAGCCTGGGACAGTAAGTGCGAGAGGTCGTGGCCGGCTTGGTCGGTGGTGACGATGCCGATGCTGACACTCAGGAAGCCGGGCGCCAACAGATCGAGCCGGGCAAACGCCTGGCGGATCCGCTCGGCGGCTTGGAAGGCCTGGGTTTCATCGCTGTCGGCGAGCAGGCAGGCAAACTCTTCACCGCCAATGCGCGCGAACACATCATCTTTGCGCAAGGTGGCCTGGGTCACTTGGCTGAAGGCGATCAGCGCCTGGTCGCCCATGGGGTGGCCGAAGCTGTCGTTCAGACGTTTGAAGTGGTCCAGGTCGCACAGCAGCAGGGCCACTTTGTGCTGGCGACGATTGCTGTCGGCCAGCAGTTTTTCACCCTTGAGCATAAACGCGCGGCGATTGCCGATACCGGTGAGGGCATCGCTGAGCGCGGCGGCCTTGAAGCGCAGTTCGGCGCGCTCCTTGACCATCGCCAGGGTGACGTAGGCGATGCCGATGGCATACAGCATCGATTCAAACAGCATGAACGAGAAAAACGGTACGCCTTCACCGCCCGAGGCTTGGGCGCTTTTGATCGGCATGCCGGGGTCGGCGATGGCGCGAATGCCGTAAAACGCTGTGTGCAACAGCATCAGCACCAACGCGGGCACATAGGCGACTTCCAGGCTGTCGCGCCGGCGCCACAATTCCAGTGCCGACAGCACGCCATAACTGGTGGCCAGCAGCGAATACAGCGTGACCCGAGCCGTCAGCGACCCGTAGAACTGCGGCACCAGGCACATCAACAGCCACACACCGGCACCGGCAAAGATCCCCGGCACGTTGGGTTTGCGTTGCACGAACGCGCGCATGGCGGTCCAGTTCATCGCTGCACTGAGCAGCAGCACCACATTGCCCAGGATCAGCGCGACAAAGTCCATGCCCACGCCGCGCACCACAATCAGCCCGGTGCCGAGGGAGGCGAGCAGCAACATGATGCCCAAGTAACCCAGGGTCGGTTCGCGGCCACGGCTCCAGGCATGCACTGTGAGCATGCCCATCAGGCAGAACACGAACACGGCGACTGTCAGTAGCGTCGGGATGTGCAACATCATTTCCTTGACCCTGGAGAGAGATCCTTCGTGGAGCGCGATTGTAGCGATATCCGCGACAACCCGTGACTTCCCGTCAACTTGACGTTGGCCCGCGCTCGAGAACATGCTCGCGCTCCCACGTACAGAGGCCCGACCATGGACAACAGCCCCGTTCGCATCACCGCCGAAGAAACCCTTTCGAAAAACTGGTACCTGCTGAAAAAATACAGCTTCGACCTGCGCCGCCAGGACGGCAGCTGGCAAGCCCAGACCCGTGAGGTGTATGACCGCGGCAATGGCGCGACCATCCTGCTGTACAACCGTACGCAACGTACGGTGTTGCTGATCCGTCAGTTCCGCATGCCCACCTTCGTCAACGACTACCATGGCTACCTGATCGAAGCGGCAGCCGGCTTGCTCGACAACGCCAGCCCCGAAGAACGCATTCGCCTGGAAGCCGAAGAAGAGACCGGCTACCGCGTCGGCCACGTGGAAAAGATCTACTCGGCATTCATGAGCCCAGGCTCGGTGACCGAGCGCATTCACTTCTTTATCGGCGAATACCAGCCGGCGGATCAGGTCGGCACGGGCGGCGGCCTGGAAGAAGAGGGCGAAGACATCGAAGTGCTGGAGCTGGGGTTCGAACAGGCGCTGGCGATGGTGCAGAGTGGGGAGATTGTGGATGGCAAGACCATCATGCTGTTGCAGTATTTGGAGTTGCGGATGTTGAAAGAGGGTTGGTGAACCCTTCCGACGGGCGCCAACACCGATCAACTGTGGGAGCAGGCAAGCCAGCTCCCACATTTGATCTCTGTCGCTGGCGAACACGCGCCAGGACACGATGTTCCCCAAACACCGCCAATCTCCTGTGGGAGCTGTCGAGCTTTAGCGAGGCTGCGAAGGCGGCAGCACAGGCGACCTATTCATCGGCAGTACCGCCGCCATCGCAGGCAAGCCAGCTCCCACATTTGATCTCTGTCGCTGGCGAACACGCGCCAGGACACGATGTTCCCCAAACACCGCCAATCTCCTGTGGGAGCTGTCGAGCTTTAGCGAGGCTGCGAAG
>NZ_JBOICG010000656.1:0-2590 GCF_050739995.1 Pseudomonas sp.
GGCCAATGGCGCGGCGTGTGCGGTGGAGTTGATTCACGCCTATTCCCTGGTACACGACGATTTGCCGGCGATGGACGACGACGATCTGCGTCGCGGCCAACCGACCACCCACAAAGCCTTTGACGAAGCCTATGCGATTTTGGCCGGTGATGGCCTGCAAAGCCTGGCATTCAGCGCCCTGCTGGACCCGCGCCTGAGCAGCGTGAATGCCGAGATCCGCCTGCGCATGGTGACCGCCCTGGCCCACGCTGCCGGCCCGGCCGGCATGGTCGGCGGGCAAGCCATCGACATGGGTTCGGTCAGCCTCAAGCTGGACCAAACGGCCCTGGAACACATGCACCGCCACAAGACCGGCGCCTTGATCGAAGCCGCCGTGCACCTGGGTGCCCTGGCCAGCGGTCGCGCTGAAACGGCGCAATTGGCCGCCTTGCAGACCTATTCCCGGGCCATCGGCCTGGCGTTCCAGGTGCAGGACGACATTCTCGACGTGGAAAGTGACACGGCCACCCTGGGCAAACGCCAAGGCGCCGATATCGCGCGGGACAAACCAACCTATCCGGCACTGCTCGGGCTCGAAGCGGCCAAGGCTTACGCCCTGGAACTGCGCGACCAAGCCCTGGATGCCCTGCGACCTTTCGACGCGGCAGCCGAGCCACTGCGCGACCTGGCGCGGTATATCGTCGAACGCCGCCATTGATAAGTGCGGCCATTCGCGCCGCCTATCAGCCAAGTTCGGCGCTCCGCGTGGGCAGTTTGCGATGCTTGAGGTAAACTGCCGCCTCTTCTATACCTATAACGATTCGCCTGATGCCCACGACGTTTCAAGAGATTCCCCGCAAGCGCCCGTCCACGCCCCTGCTCGACCGTGCTGCCACGCCGGACGGCCTGCGTCGACTGGGTGAAGCCGAGCTGGAAACCCTGGCCGATGAGTTGCGCCTGGAATTGCTCTACACGGTCGGTCAGACCGGTGGGCATTTCGGTGCCGGGCTGGGCGTGATCGAGCTGACCATCGCCCTGCATTACGTGTTCGACACCCCGGACGACCGGCTGGTGTGGGACGTGGGCCATCAGGCGTATCCGCATAAAATCCTCACCGGTCGTCGCGAGCGCATGAACAGCCTGCGCCAGAAGGACGGCATCGCCGCCTTCCCGCGTCGCTCCGAGAGCGAATACGACACCTTTGGCGTCGGCCACTCCAGCACCTCCATCAGTGCAGCGCTGGGCATGGCGATTGCCGCCCGCCTGCAAAACAGTGATCGCAAGGCGATTGCGGTGATCGGTGATGGCGCGTTGACCGCCGGCATGGCCTTCGAGGCGCTGAACCATGCGCCGGAAGTGGACGCCAACATGCTGGTGATCCTCAACGACAACGACATGTCGATCTCGCGCAATGTCGGTGGCCTGTCCAATTACCTGGCCAAGATCCTTTCCAGCCGCACCTACGCCAGCATGCGCGAAGGCAGCAAAAAGGTGCTCTCGCGCCTGCCCGGCGCCTGGGAAATTGCCCGACGCACCGAAGAGTACGCCAAGGGCATGCTGGTCCCCGGCACCCTGTTCGAAGAGCTGGGCTGGAACTACATCGGCCCCATCGACGGCCACGACCTGCCGACCCTGATCGCCACGCTGCGCAATATGCGTGACCTCAAGGGCCCGCAGTTCCTGCATATCGTCACCAAGAAAGGCAAAGGCTTCGCGCCAGCGGAAGTCGACCCGATCGGCTACCACGCCATCACCAAGCTGGAACCTGTGGACGCCCCCGCCGCCGCGCCGAAAAAGACCAGCGGGCCAAAGTACTCCGGGGTGTTCGGCGAATGGCTGTGCGACATGGCTGCCGCTGACCCGCGCCTGGTGGGGATTACCCCGGCGATGAAGGAAGGCTCCGACCTGGTGGCATTCAGCGAGCGTTTCCCGCTGCGCTACTTCGACGTGGCGATTGCCGAACAGCACGCGGTGACCTTCGCCGCTGGTATGGCCTGTGAAGGCGCCAAGCCGGTGGTCGCGATCTATTCCACGTTCCTGCAGCGCGGCTATGACCAGCTTGTTCACGATGTGGCGGTACAGAACCTCGACGTGCTGTTCGCCATCGACCGCGCAGGTTTAGTCGGCGAAGACGGTCCGACTCACGCCGGTAGTTTCGACTTGTCTTACCTGCGTTGCATCCCCGGCATGCTGGTGATGACGCCGAGCGACGAGAACGAACTGCGCAAGATGCTCAGCACCGGCCACCTGTACAACGGCCCGGCCGCCGTGCGTTACCCACGCGGCACCGGCCCGAACGCGGTGATCGAGAAGGACCTGGAACCGATCGAGATCGGCAAAGGCATCGTCCGTCGCCAAGGCAGCAAGACCGCGTTCCTGGTGTTTGGCGTGCAATTGGCCGAAGCGCTGAAGGTTGCAGAGAAGATCGACGCCACCGTGGTCGACATGCGTTTCGTCAAACCGCTGGATGAAGCCTTGGTGCGCGAGATTGCCGGTAGTCACGCGTTGCTGGTAACCCTCGAAGAGAACGCCATCATGGGTGGCGCGGGCGCGGCGGTCAGCGAGTACCTGGCGCGGGAGAATATCCTCAAGTCGGTGCTGCACCTGGGCC
>NZ_JBOICG010000657.1:0-8316 GCF_050739995.1 Pseudomonas sp.
GGCGAAGGTGTGGCTGGGGCTCATGCCGAAGGTTTTCTGCATCATGGTCGGGGTGATGACCACCAGCACCACCACGGCGGAGGTGAGCACACAGGTGAGGATCATCGCCGGCAGCAATACAGCGCGGTGGTCGCGCAGCACGGTGCGCAGCGGCAGTTCGGCGGCAGCTTGGCGCCGGGCCTGCATTTCGAGGAATACCGGGGTTTCACTGAGCCAGCGGCGCAGCCACACGCCGATCACGCCGAATACTCCGCCGAGCAGAAACGGGAAGCGCCAGGCGTAATCGAGGATTTCTGCAGGTGTGAAGATTTGCGCCAGCAACGTCGCGGTGAGAGCACCGAGCAGGTAGCCGAAGGTCAGGCCAGCTTGCAGGAAGCCCAGGGCGTAGCCGCGATGATGGATCGGGGCATGCTCGGCGACGAAGGTCCAGGCGCTGGGCACTTCGCCGCCGACGGCTGCCCCTTGCAGCACGCGCAACGCCAGCAGGATCAGTGGTGCGAAATAGCCGATTTGTGCGTAGGTCGGCATGATCCCGATCAGCAAGCAGGGCAACGCCATCATCAGGATGCTCAGGCTGAATACGCGCTTGCGCCCCAGATGGTCGGCAAAATGCGCCATCAGGATGCCGCCGAGCGGGCGCGCCAGGTAGCCGGTAACGAAGATGCCGAAGCTTTGCAGCAGGCGCAGCCACTCAGGCATTTCCGGGGGGAAGAACAGTTGGCTGAGGGTCAGCGCGAAGAATACGAAGATAATGAAGTCGTAGATTTCAAGGGCACCGCCGAGGGCAGCCAGGCCCAGGGTTTTGTAGTCGGAGCGGGAAAAACGCTGCGCCTGTGAAGAAAAGGTGGCAGTCATGTAGAGGCTCGGCAGACAAACAAAATGGCGTGCAGGTTATGAGCTGAGCCCAATGATGGCAATCACGACAGATATATTTGTTTTCCTCATCGATCGATGAAGATAACTGCATTCCCATATCAATAGCCGTAGCGGAACATGCCGTAAAACTGCCAACACCATAATAAATACAAGAGGAATGACTCGTGGCCGATGCTATCGAAGAAAGCCGCTATGCCCGATTTGCCCTGCGCTGTTCCAATTTCGCCGAGCGCTGGTTTCCTGACTCCTGGGTGTTTGCCGCCCTCGCCGTGATCATCGTCGCCGTGGCGACCCTGGGCATGGGTGCCGCACCGACCGAAGCCGCCAAGGCCTTTGGCGACGGGTTCTGGAGCTTGATCCCGTTCACCATGCAAATGGCCTTCGTGGTGATTGGTGGTTATGTGGTGGCCAGTTCGCCACCGGCTGTGAAACTGATTGACCGCCTGGCACGTATTCCAAAAAATGGCCGCTCGGCCGTGGCCTGGGTGGCGTTGATTTCCATGGTTGCGTCGTTGCTCAACTGGGGCCTGTCCCTGGTGTTCGGTGGGTTGCTGGTGCGGGCCCTGGCCCGTCGCACGGATTTGCGCATGGATTACCGCGCTGCCGGTGCCGCGGCCTACCTGGGCCTGGGCGCGGTCTGGGCGCTGGGACTGTCGTCGTCAGCCGCGCAATTGCAGGCCAACCCGGCAAGCTTGCCGCCGTCGATCCTGTCGATCACCGGGATGATCCCGTTCACCGACACTATCTTTCTGTGGCAATCCGGCGTGCTATTGCTGGCGCTGATCGTGGTCTCGCTGATCATCGCCTACGCCACCGCGCCGGGCCCGAACAGCGCCCGCGATGCCAAGGCCTGTGGCGTCGACCCGGCGTTCAACCTGCCCAAGCCGCAAGCACCGAGCCGTCCCGGCGAATGGCTGGAACACAGCCCGCTGCTGACCATCCTGCTGGCGTTGCTGGCCGCCGGTTGGCTGTTCCATGAGTTTTCCACCAAGCCGGCGATCAGTGCGATCTCGGGGCTGAACACCTATAACTTCCTGTTCATCATGGTCGGCGCACTGTTGCACTGGCGCCCGCGCAGCTTTCTCGATGCGGTGGCCCGCGCGGTGCCGACCACCACCGGCGTGCTGATCCAGTTCCCGCTGTACGGTTCGATCGCCGCGTTGATGACCGTGGTCAAGGGCGGTGACGGCCAGACCCTGGCGCACCATATCTCGACCTTCTTCACCTCCATCGCCTCCCACGACACCTATGCACTATTGATGGGCGTGTACTCGGCGGTGCTGGGCTTCTTTATTCCGTCGGGCGGCGGCAAATGGATCATCGAAGCGCCCTACGTTATGCAAGTGGCCAATGACCTGCAGTATCACCTGGGCTGGGCGGTACAGATCTACAACGCCGCCGAAGCGCTGCCGAACCTGATCAACCCGTTCTATATGCTGCCTCTGCTGGGCGTGCTGGGGTTGAAGGCGCGGGATCTGATCGGGTTTTCGTTCGTGCAACTGCTGGTGCACACGCCGTTGGTGTTGTTCCTGCTGTGGGCGCTGGGAACGACGTTGAAATATTTGCCGCCGGTGATGCCTTAATCAGCGGATGAAGCATCTGTTGTTGTAACAGGTGCTTCATGCAGGAGTAACTGGGAGGCGCTCCAGTAAGTCCGGTAATGCGCTCTGGATCGTGTCCCAAACCACATCAAGGTTGATATCGAAATAACCATGAGCGATCCGGTTGCGCATTCCGCGCATGCTACGCCAAGGAATGTATGCATGAGCCGCAGCGAAGTCCGCGTGCTGATCCATGATTTTCGTCGAGGCTTCACCAATAATGATCAAACTCATGACCACCGCTTGTTGGGTACGCCTGTCTTCCAAGAACTCCTCTTTGCTCAGGCCGTCTACAAAGCTGATCGCATCAGCAGTGGCCTATCGTATGTGATCCAGATAATCCCCGAGGCGGTTTGCGGTCATACCGGCCGTGCCTCAGCCAGCACTTTAGCGCGAAACTTCAAAGGCAAATCGGCAGGCGTCAATAGATCCACATTGACTCCAAGTAGATCCTCAAGCTCGACCTGCAGCCCCCCCAGATCAAATAGAGTGGTTCCCGGCGGCGCATCGACCAGCAGATCAAGGTCACTGCCTTCTTGGTCGGTACCCAGCAGTACAGACCCGAATACCCTTGGGTTTGAGATGTGAAAACGACCTACCACTTCTCTGACGGCCGCTCGTTTTAGATCCAGGGCAATTGAAGGTTTCACGGTTCACCTCGGTGATATCCAGTATCGAGCCAGTCTAGCAGCGCTGGGCCCGTGTAGACACGCCCGGCTCCTTACATCCCCGTCTTCGCGGCATCGCGCATTGCTACCGCCTTGGCGAAGTATCTTAGGTCTACTAATGACGAGTCGCAGGACTCCTTTCGGGCTAAATGTGTGGGGTTGTCCCACTCCATATAAGGGTTAAGCCTGACTTCTAGTGCCAATACCTTGGATTAACCTGACCCGGATTCCCTCTCACGAACCACCAAGGAAAATCCGATGACGCCCCTGTCCAAATCACTGGAAGAGTTGATCAACACTATCTACAAGGATGACAACGTTTCGGTCGTCGAGTACCAAACCCTGCGAGACGATGCGGATCGTCGGATGGCGGCCGTTATCAGGGAGTTTGGCCAGCACAACAACGTGACCGCCTTCCAGAAAGCCATCGATGTGGCCATGCAGCTATTGCAGACCAGTGTCATCGATTCGAAAAAAGCCAAATTAACCGACACGGGTGAAGCAATCGTCAAAGATGCGGTGACGGCTCAGGTGGAGTACCTGCGCGCCGGGAGCCAGTTGGCCCTGCGCTTGTTGTAATCGCCTGATTCAAATCACTGTCTTCGTTCCGTCACATTGCATTGCTACCGTCCTGCGAAATATCTTGCAACAACCACCCAGCAGGGACTCCCAGCAATGAGCGACGAGCACGAAGACCGCCCTTCCCCCGATTCAGCAGCCCAACCGCCGGTAGATACCAGCCGTAGGCGCTTTCTGGGGGGCGCGGCGGTGTTGGGAGTCGGCGCGACCTTGAGTGCCTGCGGCAATGCCAACGAGACGCCGGGCAAACCGGTAGAACGGCCACTGACGCCGCAAGAGCTGGACAAGGCCCTGCACGACCAGGTGAAAACCGTGGTGGTGATCTATGCCGAGAACCGCAGCTTCAACAACCTGTTTGCTGACTTCCCGGGCGTTGAGAAACCTTTGTCGGCGCTTTCCGCCGCGGACGCTCAACAGCGCGACCGCGACGGCAGCCTGTTGACCACCCTGCCACCGGCCTGGGGCGGTGTGTTGCAAGTCGGCCCACAAACCGTGGACGGCGTGACCTACTCCAGCGAAGTGCAATTCCAGGAAAACCTGCCCAACGCACCGTTCGCCCTCAAGGGGCCGAACGCCGAAGACCTGCCCCTGAGCCTGGTCACCCGCGACTTGTGGCACGTGTTCTATCAAAACCAGATGCAGATCAACGGTGGCAAGAACGATAACTTTGTGGCCTGGGGTGATGCCGGTGGCCTGGTGATGGGTTACTACGCCCAGAGCCGTTATTCCCTGCGCCTGTGGGACGTGGCCAGGGAGTTTGTGCTCTGCGATAACTTCTTCCAAGGGACATTTGGCGGCTCGTTCCTCAACCACCAATACCTCGTCAGCGCCACCGCGCCGTTTTATCCGAATGCCGCGCAATCGGTGGCCAAGGCCCAGATCGCGACCTTGCAAAGCGATGACCCGACCGACCCACGCCTCAAGCCGCTGGACAAATCCCCGGCCAGCGCCATGACCGGCCCTCCGCAGTTCGGCCCAAGCGCGCTGACCCCGGACGGTTACGGTGTGAACACCTTGGCACCGCCCTACTGGCCAACCTGGATTCGAGACCCGGAAAACCCGGACTATGCCAAGGCCGACCTGCCCAACGTGCTGGTACCACAGACCCACGACCACATCGGCGACAAGCTGTCGAAGAAGAATATCGACTGGGCCTGGTATGCCGGCGCGTGGCAAGCGACCTTGGACCAGTTCAAGGATTCGGGTGGTATTCCAAAGATTCCGAACTTCCAGTATCACCACCAACCGTTCAACTACTTCAAGCAGCAAGGCCCGGAGAACCGCGCGGAGCGGGATAAACGCCTGCGTGATGGCGGCTTGGGCGATGAGGTCAGCACCAACAGATTCTTCGCCGATGCGCAGGCCGGCAAGCTGCCCGCCGTGACCTTCTACAAGCCCCAGGGCAACCTGAACATGCACGCCGGTTATGCCGACGTGGCCTCGGGTGATCGTCACATCGCCCGCGCCTTGAAGGTGCTGCAGGAAAGTCCGCAGTGGAAAAACATGGTGGTGGTGGTCACTGTCGACGAAAACGGCGGCTGGTGGGACCACGTTGCACCGCCCAAGGGCGACCGTTGGGGCCCGGGCAGCCGGATTCCGGCGCTGGTGGTATCGCCATTTGCCCGCAAAGGCACCGTTGACCATACCGTGTACGACACAGCGTCGATCCTGCGCTTGATTACCCGCGTGTTCCAACTGGAGAAACTGGACGGTCTCAAGCAACGTGATGACGCGATGATCGCGCGCGGCCAGAAACCAATGGGCGACTTGAGCAACGCATTGCAGTTCAACGTGTAGGTTTTCTTATCCAATAGCGACACGCCTGGCGATTTAGCACGCGGTTTTCCTGGTCAGCCGCTACTGTGTGGAGGTGGGCCTTCATCCCGCGCAGACGGGCTTTCGCTGACAAGGAATCAAGCATGTTCAAACCGACCAGGTTGTCTTTCGCCCTGGCCGCACTCATCACGAGTGCGGTCGCACAGGCCGATATCGAAGTACCACTGGGCAGTACGCAGCGCGTCACCCAGTTGTTCGCCTTCCCCAATAACTGCAACGTGATCTGCTTTCGGCCCTGGACGCTGGAGCAGACCGTTGAGCATTACTTGAACCAGAGCGTGCAGCGTGATGGTTACAGCCGGGCCAAGGTCAGTGTGAAGGCCCATGACGGGCAAGTGACGGCGACCTTCAGCGGCGTGCCCGACAACTACGGCCAGCCCTTGACCACCTTGCTCAATACCGCCGACCTGGCTTACCAGGGCGCGAGCAAGCTCAACAGTGACGGTAAATGGGCATATAACTGGTACCTGTTCCTGCCATTGGGGATGGCCCTGGAAAACCGCAAGAGCATCGAGCTTCTGCACTTCCCGCCGGACTACTCGCTGACCCAGGCTCAGGACTATCTGGAATCAGCCACTACCGACCGTTGGGCGACCTTGCTCACCGACAATGGCATCCCGGCCACTGAGACCGCGAAATATCAGACCATCATTGATATCGCGCCCATTGCAGCCCCGTCCAATGCAGGGAACGACCTGGAAGCCGTCTACCCTTACTTCACCGACTACCAGACGCACATGGTCAAAGAGCTGACCCTGACGCCCAACAGCTCTCTGCCGATGGTGGCGTTCGGCGCACCGGTGCGCAATTGGATCAAGCAGCAATACGGCCAAGCCGTGGCCGTGCTGGGCCTGGCACAAATCAGCCCCGTGGCGGGTAAATCCGTGTCGGTACTGGGCTCCAACCATCCAAGTTATATCTGGTACGCGGCTGACCCCGCGTCTTATGACGGTGACGAGCAAAAGGCCGACGACGCCGGGTTGAAGGTCATGGGCCAGGATCTGAGCGCCGCCTGTTGGCAGGCGGGGATGGGGCAGAAGCCTGCCAGCGATCCGAATGTATTGCTCCAGGCGTGCATGAATACCTGGCAAGTCACGCGCAAGGAACAGACCTGTGAGTTGTTCTACACCTCGGTGCGCAACCTGACCCCGGAGCAAGCCAACGCCAAATGCGCCACGCCGTCCATCAAAGCGCAGTTGAAACAGCTGAAAAGTCCGGCCCCCGTGCCGGCTGTCGCCGCGCCGGCCCTTTAAAGCACGTAAAAAACGATTTCTACTGTCAGATTTGACAGTGGAAATCGGATCTAACATCAGCGAGTCTTAAGCCGCGCCCATTCGCTGCAAGACTCGCCGTCAGGCACCCTCCGCAGGTCGATGCAGCCTAAACCAGGAGAGTTATGAAAACTCAGGCCATGGATAAGGCTAAAAACGTTGTGAATGACTGCCTTTACCCGTTCATGCCCCAGCTCGGACAAGGCTATCCCTCGAGCGCGCAGTTCGAGGTGGTGCAACACGGCGATGGCATGGGGGTCGCAATCAAGGCACGCGTAGCGTTCGACAGCCGTATATGCATCGCCAAGATTTCCGGATACGCCTTGAGTGAGCAACGCCAGCATACGTTGCAGTTGTCATCACGCATCCACCTTTACGACCGTTGGTTCAGTGGCCTGTTTTCGCACTCCTGCAAGCCGAATGTATTTCTCGACACGCATTACCTGGAGGTCTGGACGCTGCATGAAATCTTCGCCGGCGACCTGTTGACCATGGATTACGCCAGCACCGAAGACGTGCTCTTCCGGCAGTTCGCCTGCCAATGCGGCGAGCTGAACTGCCGGGGCTGGATTACCGGTCGCAATGAACCGCTGAACGCCGAGGGCCAGGCGTTCATGGCTCAATGGCGCGACCGCAAAAGGCCTTAGGCCTCACCCAAAGGGCGCAAGCGATACTGCGGCGGCAACTGTTCAAAGCCACTGATGGTGGTGTTCAAACTCTTCCAACGGCCATCCTTGATACCGTAGATGCAGCCATGAACCGACAGGCTCTGCCCACGGTGCCAGGCGTTTTGCACAATGCTGGTATGACCGACGTTGGCTACCTGCTGAATCACGTTCAACTCGCAAAGACGGTCGACACGTTCCTCTTCAGTCGGCAGTTGTGCCAACACATCACGGTTTTCGTAGTACAGGTCACGAATAGTGCGCAGCCAGCCGTCGATCAG
Source organism: Pseudomonas sp. (assembly GCF_050739995.1). Classification (GTDB taxonomy): domain Bacteria; phylum Pseudomonadota; class Gammaproteobacteria; order Pseudomonadales; family Pseudomonadaceae; genus Aquipseudomonas. Next base: position 7,778 of record NZ_JBOICG010000657.1, read on the forward strand.
GCCGAACTGGCGGTCCTGCATCGAAGCACGTACGCCACCGCAGCCATAGTGGCCGGTGACCAGGATGTGTTTGACCTTGAGCACGTCCACCGCGTACTGGATCACCGACAGGCAGTTGAGGTCGGTGTGCAGCACCACGTTGGCCACGTTGCGGTGCACAAACAGATCACCCGGCAACATGCCGACGATCTCGTTGGCCGGCACACGGGCATCGGAGCAACCGATCCACAGGTATTCCGGGGTTTGCTGGCGGGCGAGCTTGGCGAAGAATTCGGGATCTTCCTGTTTGATCGCGTCCGCCCAGCGTTCGTTGTTATCAAGCAAGTCTTGTAGTTCGTTCATCAGGGAAAGCCTCAGGAATGATGCGCAGTTTTGTGACTGACAACCCTTCGTCCGGGTCACGCTGAACGCGAATTAGCTTGAATCTTTAGGGCGGCGGATTACGATTTGAGTATCGCGGACAAGAATGAAATTAGCGAAGGAAATGGGAGGGATGAGGCTAATGACACAACGCAGTTGCAAATGTGGGAGGGGGCTTG
>NZ_JBOICG010000658.1:0-3260 GCF_050739995.1 Pseudomonas sp.
CCTTCACCAGCGGCATCCTCAACCGTGACCCGATCCGCACCGGTGCTTCGGCAGCACTGGTCAACGGCGCACTGGATGCCTTCGTCAAAGCCGCCGCGATTGAATTGCCACGCGGCCTGCGCATCAACTCTGTCAGCCCGACGGTCTTACAGGAAGCCATGGACAGCTACGCGCCGTATTTCCGTGGCTACAAACCGGCACCGGGCGCTGATGTCGCATTGGCCTACGCAAAAAGTGTCGAGGGGTTACAAACCGGTCAGACTTACATCGTTGGCTGAGCGGCAATTGCCTCATGTGAGAACAGGGACATCCACTCAACCACCAGGGCACGCGGGGCCAAAAATCTGAACGCCCCGTTCAGTTGGCTTTGAACCCTGGCCGTACTCAACCGGTAACCGTCTACGTAGAGTGTTACATCTTTGTGATAGGCAAACAGCGTAATCGCTTGTGTCCTTGCCTTCGCCTCTGGGCTCAGCGAGACATTCACCTCAACAAAGGCCGGATCAGAAGCCCCTTTGAGCACCACCGAGATATCCGTGAAATCCGTGTATGAGGAATAGACGAGCCGGGCGGGCTCGTCTGAAAGGGCAACATTTGCCCAAAGCAGAAGAACGCAAATGCTCCACTTGATATTCATGGCTGTATCCGATTAAAAGAAGTCGACACTCTCACGACTCTCCACGCTTAAGTGTAGGAAACTTCGCATTCAGCAACTCTCCATTTCCCATCGTTGTAAGCATGCGGTTCAAACTGTATCCCGGACTTGTGATGAAGCTCAGGCCTGCGTAACGTGGCGGCAATTGTCCGGAGACCCAATAATGCGTGCCGCCCACAGCCTTGTTCTATTAGCCCTGCTCCCCCTGTTCGCCGCCTGCCAGATATTCGACAGAGAACCCACCAAACCGTCTCTCGCCGGGCTGACCCGTATGCAGGGCGAACTCACGGCGGTCGGCGGCAAACTGCTGTTCCAGCCGTGTGGCGACAAACGCAACTACGTGGTCAACGACAGCGGCGGCACCAGCATCCTGCAGGAAGCGGCTTCGCTGGCCGGCGAGCAAGGCGCGTTGTTTGCCGACCTGCGCGGCAAGTTTTCCGGGGTCGCCAGCGGCACCCAGGGCAACGTCGACCTGCAACAACTCTACCGCGTCGAGCGCTCGACCTCGGCCTGCGATGACCCGGACTTCAAACGCATGATCCTGCGTGCCAACGGCCACAAGCCGACCTGGGTGATGAACGTCACCGCCAAGGGCCTGGTGCTGGAACGCGAAGGCCAGCCACCACTGGCGGTGCCCTATGTAGAAGAACAAATCGGTGATGGCCGCTTCAACCTGATGACCGAAGCCAACAACCAGCACGTGGAGTTGTGGGTAGCCCCGCAGCGTTGCGTCGACCCGGTCAGCGGTAGCCTGCAACACATGACCGCCGAGTTGCGCGTCAACGGCCAGGTGCAGCGCGGTTGCGCGTCGTTCGGCGGCTCGCGCGACGACTGACGCCACGCCATGCTGTTTTAACATGACGGGAAACCGCCATTGGGGCTTATAATCGCCGGTTTGCAAAACAGCCGGCCTCCTTGCCCGCCGCCTACCGGACCCTGTCATGTTACGAATCACCGAACTCAAGCTGCCCATCGACCATCCCGAAGAAGACCTGCGGCCTGCCATCGTGCAGCGCCTGGGCATCGCCAGTGATGACCTGCTCGATTTCACCCTGTTCAAGCGCAGCTACGACGCCCGCAAGAAATCGTCAGAGCTGTGCTTCATCTACACCATCGACCTGAACGCGAAAAACGAAGCCGCCCTGCTGCTCAAGTTCGCCGACGACCGTAACGTCAACCCGGCGCCGGATGTCAGCTACAAGGTGGTCGGCCAAGCGCCGCAAGACTTGGCCGAACGGCCGATCGTGGTGGGTTTTGGCCCCTGCGGCATTTTTGCCGGCCTGTTGCTGGCGCAAATGGGCTTCAAGCCAATCATCCTCGAGCGTGGCAAGGAAGTCCGCCAGCGCACCAAGGATACCTGGGGCCTGTGGCGCAAAAGCGTACTCAACCCTGAGTCCAACGTGCAGTTCGGTGAGGGCGGCGCCGGGACCTTTTCCGACGGCAAGCTATATAGCCAGATCAAAGACCCGAAATTCCACGGGCGCAAAGTACTGCACGAATTCGTCAAGGCCGGCGCGCCGGAAGAAATCCTCTACGTCAGCAAGCCGCACATCGGTACCTTCCGCCTGACCGGCGTTGTGGAAAACATGCGCGAGCAGATCATCGCCCTGGGCGGTGAAGTCCGTTTCGAGCAGCGTGTGACCGACGTGCTGATCGAAGACGGCCAGTTGAACGGCGTGGTGATCGACGGCGGCGAGCAGATTCTCTCCAAGCACGTGATCCTGGCCCTGGGCCATAGCGCCCGTGACACGTTCCGCATGCTCCACAAGCGCGGTGTTTACATGGAAGCCAAGCCGTTCTCCGTTGGGTTCCGCATCGAACATCCGCAATCGCTGATCGACGCGGCACGCCTGGGCAAATACGCCGGACACCCGAAACTCGGCGCCGCCGACTACAAGCTGGTGCACCACGCCAAGAACGGTCGCTCGGTCTACAGCTTCTGCATGTGCCCGGGCGGCACAGTGGTCGCGGCGACGTCTGAACCGAATCGTGTTGTCACCAACGGTATGAGCCAGTACTCGCGTAACGAACGCAATGCCAACTCCGGCATCGTGGTCGGCATCACGCCTGAAGTGGACTACCCAGGTGGCCCGCTGGCCGGTATCGAGCTGCAGGAACGCCTGGAGTCCCACGCGTATATCCTCGGCGGCAGCAACTATGAGGCGCCGGCGCAACTGGTCGGTGACTTCATCGCCGGCAAGCCCTCAACGGCGCTGGGCAGCGTGGAGCCGTCCTACAAGCCCGGCGTTTCGCTGGGCGACCTGGCCCTGGCCTTGCCGGACTTCGCCATCGAGGCCATCCGTGAAGCCTTGCCGGCCTTCGAGAAGCAGATCAAAGGCTACTCACTGCACGATGCGGTGCTGACCGGTATCGAAACCCGCACATCGTCGCCGCTGCGGATTACCCGTAACGAATCGATGCAGAGCTTGAACGTGAAAGGTCTGTTCCCGGCCGGTGAAGGTGCAGGCTATGCCGGTGGGATTCTGTCGGCGGGTGTCGACGGGATTCGGATTGCCGAGGCGTTGGCACGGGATATGTTGGGTATCGAGGCCTGACGCAGAATCTGAAAATAGCGCGGTTCAAAATGTGGGAGGGGGCTTGCCCC
>NZ_JBOICG010000659.1:0-13204 GCF_050739995.1 Pseudomonas sp.
GGTACACCCAGCTGATGCAATCGCAGGAAAGCCAGCTCCCACATTTGACCGCGGTCGACAGCCAGGAAACCGGTCGGCTCCAAGGCCGCCGCGCTTTCACTTTTGATCTGAGGCGCCCCATCAAACACGCTGGCCGGAAGCAGCCGTGACCTAAGCAACGGATATGTACTCAATCAAATCTGAAACCGCTGCCTCTCCGACTCATACAACGGACGGACCAACGCAAACTCATGGTCAATCTGATCCACCAGCGCGCCCAAATCCGCCGTAGAACCAATGGATTCGACCTCCAACCGCTGACACAACTGCGCCAACCGCACCGCCCCAAGGTTACCGCTGCTGCCCTTGAAGCTATGGGCAATTCGCCCCAGTGCCTTGGCATCATCCCGCGCCTTGCGCAGCGCCTCGACGCGTTTCTGGGAGTCGTCGAGAAAGGTGTCGAGCAACTTGGGGTACTCGCCCTCCATGACGTCCTGCAAACCCGACAACACTTCAGGGTCCAGATGAATCTCAGCCACTTGCTCGCTCCTTGATCAAGAATCGGCGGATTATGCCAGAGCCTTCCAGCAAAACTCCACGCAGACGCTGCGCCCACCGTCCGACCAGCGTACATCGCTGCTCAGTTGGCGCACCAGGCTCAAGCCGCGACCAGACAGACGGTCGACATCCAGAGGCCGCGCCAGCACTTGCTCCACGTCGAAGCCCGGGCCACTGTCTTCGATGCGCAACGTCATCCGGCCACCCATCACGGTCGGCGCCACCTGCATGTGCACCCGCACATATCCGCTGTCCAGTTGCGCCAGACGCTCATTGCGCTGACGGTAGTAGTCGGCAAACCCCTGGGCATTGCGCTTGAGTCGCGAGTCCAGGCCCAGTACGCCGTGTTCCAATGCGTTGGAATACAGCTCAGCCATTACGCTGTAGAGCGCCCCGCTCTGCTCCCGCAGCCCCTGGATCTCCAGCAACAACTGCAGCAGATAGGGCAACGGGTTGTAGCACTTGAGGGTCTGGGCGCGGAATTCGAAACTCACCGACCAGTCCAGCGGGCACGACTGACCGCTGTCAGCGTACATGGGCTCGGCCGCACGCAACGGCTGACCGGCCTGCAAGGTGATTTCCACCATGCTGACGTCATCCCGCGCTTCACCACGAAAGGCCGCCAGGGCCTGCTCGATGTCTTCGAACAGGCGGTCGGGCTCACGGTTGGCGGCGAATACCTGCTGCAAGCGTTCGGCACCGAACAATTGATCATTGGCGTCAGCGGTATCCAGCACGCCATCGGAAAGCAAAAACACCCGGTCCCCCAGGGCCATGGGCCAGACTTCAGTGCTGTCATCAAACGCTTCCGCCGACAGCACACCCAACGGCAGATGCCGTGACATCAACGGCGTACGCGTGCCCGTAGCCACCTCATGCACATAGCCCTCCGGCATGCCGCCATTCCACACCTCCACCGCACGCCGCTGGGCGCTCAGGCATAACAGGGTGGCGCAGCAAAACATGTCCACCGGCAGGATACGCTTGAGCTTGGCATTCATCTCCCGCAGGGTCTGCGCCAGCCCATACCCCTTGGCGGTCATGCCGTAGAACACTTCCGCCAGGGGCATGGCGCCGATGGCGGCAGGCAGGCCATGCCCGGTGAAATCACCGAGCAGCACGTGCATGTCACCGGACGGCGTGTACGCCGCCAGCAACAGGTCACCGTTGAACAGCGCATAGGGTGATTGCAGGTAACGAATGTTCGGGGCGGCGTTGATACAGCCAGAATGGGTGACCTTGTCGAACACCGCCTTGGCCGCCCGCTGTTCGTGCAACAGGTAGTCATGGTGCCTGGCGATCTGGTCGCGCTGCTGCAACACCGTGGCTTGCAGGCGACGCAAGCGGTCCATGGCGTTGATCTTCGCCGCCAGGATCAAGGGGTTGTAGGGCTTTGGCAAGAAATCGTCGCCACCGGCATCCAGGCATTGGGCCAACGCCTCACTCTCGCGCAACGAAGTGAGGAAGATAATCGGCACCAGCGCTTCACCTGCCAACCGCTTGATCTGACGGGCAGCCTCCAGGCCATCCATTACCGGCATCAGCGCATCCATCAGCACCAGTTGCGGGCGCTCACGGGTAAAGACTTCGACGGCTTGTGCACCGTTGGTAGCCGTCAATACTTGATGCCCTTGGCGCCGCACGATGGTCGACAACAACAGCAGGTCGGCGGCGCTGTCTTCGGCGATGAGGACCGTCAGCGGCTCAAGGACGGGGGCCAGAACGTTCAACTGATATCGAACAGTTTGTCGAAATTGGAGATGGCGAGGATCTTGCGCACATCGGAATTGCTGTTGATCACCTGGACTTCCGAGTTATCGCCACCGGCATGATCCCGGAGCAGCAACAGCATCCCCAAGGCCGAACTGTCCATATAGGTGGTTTCTTTCAAGTCGACGACATACAGCTCAGGCACCTTGTAGAAACGCTCGTAGGCATCCCGGAACGTCTGGTGGCTGCCGAAATCGAACCGGCCCTTGATCGCGATCGTTAACTTCTTCCCATCCAGGGACACTTCTGATTCGACTGACATGTGACAGCTCCTTGTCATTGGCAATGAGACAAGGTTTAGCAGTTGAACCGGCCATGAGCAACACCGCAAATCAAATGTGGGAGGGGGCTTGCTCCCGATAGCGATGGATCAGTCAATATTTTCAGAGACTGACACACTGTAATCGGGAGCAAGCCCCCCTCCCACATTAATACTGCGATTGGCGGGGAAGACGTTGTGATAACTCGTCGAGCAGCTTTTGCTCGCGCTTGTCTTCAATGGCCCGCGCTTCGTCGATGTAGCGCTGCACCAGTTTGCGCAAGCCTTCGACCCGTGCGAACGCCGCTTGCCAGCTCTCACGGGCTTTATCGAGGTTGTTCTGGTGCCAGGCCAGGCTCTGGCGCTGCTGGCCGACCGCCGTTTCCAGCTGGTTGAGAAAGCCCTGATAGCCCATCAGCCACTGGCCGGACACGCCCTGGCTGCCGCGCTCGATCCACTGCTGCTGGTACTCGCCGCGAAAACGCTCCAGGTCGCCCAGTTTGCTTTCCGCGAGGCGCACCTGGCCCTGGAAATACCCCAGGCGCTGAACGGCGGTCTTTTCGGCCTTTTCGGCCATATCCACCACCGGGGCCAGACGTGAAGAGCGGGTGCTGGCCATGGCTTAGCCGCCTGGCGCTGGGGCGAAGATCGAACCCAGGTGCGCTTCGCTTTCGCCCATGCTGATTTTGTCGTTGAGCCCCTGGCGCAGGTAGGTCACCAGTTGCGGTTGCAAGGCGATGGCCAGGTCGGTCTCACGATCGCCACCGGCCACATAGGCGCCGACGCTGATCAGGTCGCGACTCTGTTGATAGCGCGACCACAGCTGCTTGAAGTGCTGCGCACGAGCCATGTGTTCCGGCGTGACCACAGCCGGCATCACCCGGCTGATCGACGCTTCGATATCGATGGCCGGGTAGTGCCCTTCCTCCGCCAGGCGCCGCGACAAAACGATGTGGCCATCGAGCACGCCCCGCGCCGAGTCGGCAATCGGGTCCTGCTGGTCATCGCCTTCGGACAACACGGTGTAGAACGCCGTGATAGAACCACCACCGGCCTCGGCATTACCGGCGCGCTCCACCAGCTTGGGCAGTTTGGCGAACACCGACGGCGGGTACCCCTTGGTCGCTGGCGGCTCGCCGATAGCCAGGGCGATTTCCCGCTGGGCCTGGGCGAAACGCGTGAGCGAGTCCATCAGCAACAGGACGTTCTTGCCCTTGTCGCGAAAATATTCGGCGATGCGCGTGCAATACATGGCAGCGCGCAAACGCATCAATGGCGCATCATCCGCGGGGGACGCGACCACCACCGAGCGCTTGAGCCCTTCTTCACCCAGGCTGTGCTCGATGAATTCCTTCACCTCGCGACCCCGCTCGCCGATCAACCCGACCACAATGATGTCGGCCTCGGTAAAGCGCGTCATCATGCCCAACAGTACCGACTTACCCACGCCGGTACCGGCGAACAAGCCCAGACGCTGACCGCGACCGACCGTCAATAAACCGTTGATGCTACGAATGCCCACGTCCAGCGGCACGCTGATGGGGTTGCGCTTGAGTGGGTTGATGGTGGGGCCGTCCATCGGCACCCAGTCTTCAGCCTTCATGCCACCCTTGCCGTCCAAGGCACGACCGGCACCGTCGAGCACGCGGCCGAGCATGCTCATGCCCATGGGCAGGCGGCCGGTGTCGGCGAGCGGTACCACCCGGGCGCCGGGGGCGATACCCGCCAGGCTGCCCACGGGCATCAGGAAGATCTTGCTGCCGGAAAAGCCCATCACCTCGGCTTCAACCTGCACCGGGTGGTAGCTGTCGTCGTTGATCACCATGCAGCGGCTGCCCATGGCGGCACGCAGGCCTTCGGCTTCGAGGGTCAGGCCGACCATGCGCAACAGGCGCCCTTCGAGGATCGGTTGGCCAGGCAACTCAGTGGCCTCGGCATAGCTGCCCAGGCGCTTGGCGAAGCTGGTGCGGTCAAGGCGCATCGGGGGCGTCCAGGTCAACGCTCAGGTCAGGCTCGGCCGGATGAAGGGCTTGCTCATGGAGCTGATCGAAGAGCTTGGCCATGATCTGGGTGATACGGGTTTCCACCGTCGCATCGATACGGCTGTGTTCGGTCTCGACCCGGCAACCACCGGGCTGCAGCGACGCGTCCTCGACGATGCGCCAGGTTTCTTCATGGCGCTCGCGCAGGGCTTTGACCTGTTCGAAATCCTGGGGGTTGATGTACAGCCGCACATTGCCGACGCCCAGGGGCAGCAGCTTGAGGGCTTCACGCATGACACTTTCGATCTGGCTGGAGTCCAGCACCAGTTCACGCTGGATGACTTGGCGGGCGATGTGCTCCACCAGCCCGACCATGGCTTTTTCCAGCTGCGAGTCCTGCTCGGCGATAGGCTCGAACAGGCTGCCCATCAGACGTTCCAGGCTGGCCAGCTTGACCTCAAGTGCCGCCTCGGCCTCCTGGCGGACTTTGAGCGTGGTACTGCGAAAACCGTCTTTTTCACCCGCCGCAAAACCTTCGTTGTAAGCCTCCTGGCGGATGGCTTCCAACTCTTCGAGGGTCAGTGGCTGGACTTCCTCCAGCGGCACTTCTTCCATTTCCGCCGGTGGTTCTTCGACCGGTTCCGGTTCAGGCTCCGGCACATGCGGATCGAAGCTGGGCAACGACCAGATGTCGAACCCGCCGACATCCCGCGCGCGAATCAGATCGCTGGGCGTCTCATCTTTGTTCGACATGGGACGCGCCTTAGATCATTTCTTCGCCGCCCTTCCCGCCGAGAACGATTTCTCCGGCTTCGGCCATACGGCGGGCAATGGTGAGGATTTCCTTTTGCGCGGTTTCCACGTCGCTGACGCGCACCGGGCCTTTGGCTTCCAGATCGTCGCGCAACAGCTCGGAGGCACGCTTGGACATGTTCTTGAAGATCTTCTCTTTAACGTTTTCGTCGGAGCCCTTGAGCGCCAGCACCAACACGTCCGAGGACACTTCGCGCAGCAACGCCTGGATGCCACGGTCGTCGACATCGGCGAGGTTGTTGAACACGAACATGAGGTCTTCGATCTGGCCGGACAGGGTGTCGTCGATCTCGCGGATCGAGTCCATCAACTGGCCTTCGACCGAGCTGTCGAGGAAGTTCATGATGTCGGCCGCCCGCTTGATACCACCCAAGGTGGTGCGCGAGGCATTCGAGTTGCCGGAGAACTGCTTCTCCAGAATCGTGTTGAGTTCTTTCAGGGCCGCTGGCTGCACGGTGTTCAGCGACGACACACGCAGGATGATGTCCAGGCGCACTTTGTGATCGAAGTGGCCGAGCACTTCGCCGGCCTGGTCCGGGTCCAGATAGGCCACGACGATGGCCTGGATCTGCGGGTGCTCGTAGCGGATTACATCGGCGACAGCGCGCGGCTCCATCCATTTCAGGCTGTCCAGGCCGCTGGTGTTGCCGCCCAGCAGGATACGGTCGATCAGGCCGTTGGCCTTGTCTTCGCCCAGTGCCGAGGTGAGCATCTTGCGGATATAGCTGTCGGAGCCGACGCCCAGGCTGGTCTGGTCGCCGACGATCTCGACGAACTCGCTCATCACCTGTTCGACTTGCTCACGATGCACATTGCGCATCTGCGCCATTGCTACGCCGACACGCTGAACCTCTTTGGGCCCCATGTGGCGCAACACTTGTGCGGCATCGGTTTCACCGAGGGACAGCAGCAACACGGCGGCTTTGTCGACCTTGGTGAGCTTGGCAACAGCGGCTCGATTATCACTCATCTGCGTTGATCCACTCTTTCACGACCTGGGCCACACGGCCCGGGTCTTCTGCCACCAGACTCTTGATTGCATTCAACTGAGCGTCATAGCCTTCGCTCGGGCTTGGCAACAGGATGCTTTGCGGGCCACCGAGGCTGACGCGGTCGTTGGCCAGTTCGCCATCCAGGCCGCCCATGCCACCCAGCTCGACGTCACCACCGGCCAGGGCCAGCTGTTTCTTGCCATGCCCGGTGATGTTGTTGAGCACCGGACGCAGTACACCGAACACCAGCACCAGGATGAACAACACACCCAGCACTTGTTTGACGATGTCCCAGAACCACGGCTGGGTGTAGAACGCCGGGTCGGCAATCACTTCGCCACGCTCAGCGGAGAACGGCATGTTGATCACACTGACGCTGTCACCACGGCTGGCATCGAAACCGACGGCGTCCTGCACCAGGCGGGTGAAACGTGCCAACTCGTCGGCGCTCCATGGGGCGCGGGTCACTGCGCCGTCAGCCGGATTGACCTTGACCTGATCATCGACCACCACAGACACCGACAGGCGGTTGATTTTGCCCTGTTGCTGCTTGGTGTGGCTGATGGAGCGGTCGAGTTCGAAGTTCTTGGTCGACTGGTTACGCTTGTCCGACGGGTACGGCGCGAGCATCGGCTGGCCGGTGGCCGGGTCCATGATCTGTTGGCCGTTGGCGTCCAGCAGCGGCTGACCGGGCGCAATCGCACCGGCAGTCGCCGCAGCGCCGCCCGTGGTTTGCGGCGCCGAAGCCGGGGCCGGCGGCTGGTTGCTCAAGGCACCCGGCACACCTTGCGGACCATTGCTGGCGGTACGTTGCTCGTTGGTGGACTGCTCGCTGCGCAGGGCAGGCTGGTCAGGGTTGAACTGTTCGGAGGTCGATTCGACGGCACTGAAATCCACGTCGGCGGAGACTTCAGCCTTGTAGCGGTCATTGCCCAGTACCGGTTGCAGGATATTTCGCACACGCTGGGTGAGCATGCTTTCCATGCGACGGCTGTAGTCGAACTGTTTGCCGGCCTGGGTCAGCGCAGAGTTCTCGGCCTGGTCGGACAACAGGTTGCCCTTCTGGTCCACCACGGTGATCTGCGACTTGCTCAATTCTGGAACGCTGGTGGCCACCAGGTTGATGATCGCCAGTACCTGGCCAGGCTCCAACGAGCGGCCGGAAAACAGTTCGACCAAGACCGAGGCACTCGGCTTGCGTTCGTCACGCACGAACACCGAGCTTTTCGGAATCGCCAGGTGCACGCGGGCCCCCTTGACGTTGTTCAAGCTGGAAATGGTGCGCGCCAGTTCGCCTTCCAGGCCACGACGGTAGCGGGTGGCTTCCATGAACTGGCTGGTGCCCAGCCCCTGGTCCTTGTCGAGGATTTCAAAACCGATGTTGGCATCGGACGGTGTCACGCCCGCAGCGGCCAGCTTCATGCGTGCACGGGCCACGTCGTCGGCCTTGACCAGCAACGCGCCAGAATTGGGTTCTACGGTGTAGGCGATGTCGGCGGCGGCCAGGGTTTCCATGATCTGCTTGGAATCCATGCCCGCCAGGCTGCCGTACAGCGGCCGGTAATCAGGTTGCTGCGACCACAACACCACGGCAAAACCAATCGCCACGCTCGCGGCCAGGCCGACCATCAGGCCTACCTGACGCAACATGGTCATTTCGGAAAGGTTTTCCAGGAACGACAGGCCAAACAGCGGCGGCTTGCCGTCTGCCTTGGCGGGTGCGTTGTCCACGACTGCTTCTGCCATGACTTAAATCTCGTCCTTAAACCGGCATCTGCATGATGTCTTGATAAGCCTGAACCAGCTTGTTACGCACTTGGGTCAAGGCCTGGAAGGAAACGCTGGCCTTTTGCGAGGCGACCATCACGTCGGTGAGGTCCACGCCGCTTTTACCGATCTCGAAGGCCGTGGCCAACTGGTTCGACGCTTGCTGGGTATCACTGACTTTATTGATTGCCTGACCGAGCATGTCGGCAAAACTGCTTTGGCCCAATTCCGGCGCTGGCGCGACGGATTTCGGTTGAGCCATGGCATCCATTTGCATGGAGCGCATATCCAACATCAACCGATTGAACTCAATACCCTGGCTCATGACCTTCTCTCTCCGACGACCCGCAATTTTTTGACACTACGCAGCGGTTACTACTGGAGGTAGCAACAAGGGTGCCAGATCCGTGGCGATTCGTAAGAAAAGACGACAAACCATGTCGCCCTAAGTGTTTGTCAGGTGGCGAAAAGATACGCTTCCACATCCATCCCAGCGTCACGCATCTGTGCCAGCTTGTAGCGCAAGGTGCGCGGGCTGATGCCCAAGCGCTCAGCGGCCTCTTTGCGACGGCCGCGCTCGGCACGCAGGGTGTCAATGATCATCTGGAATTCGCGGCGCCGCAGGTCATCCCCCAAGGCACCACCTGACTCGGCTTCGACAGCCGCCGGTGCGGGTGACAGGGTTGGCACCGGTGCAGCGGCATTGCCCATGGCCAGGCAGAAATCTTGCGGCTGGATCAGCCCGCCCTGCTGCAATATCAGTGCGCGCTGAATCGCGTTATCCAACTCCCGCACATTGCCGGGCCACGGATAGCCGATCAGGCAGGCCTGGGCTTCAGCCGAGAGCCGCGCCTGGGCGTGCTTCATTTTTTTGACGTGATTCTTCAGCAGGCGCTCGGCCAATGGAATGATATCGGCCGGACGCTCACGCAACGGGCGCCAAGCCAGCGGAAACACCGAGAGCCGATAGAACAAGTCTTCGCGAAAGCGCCCCGCCGCCACTTCGCCCGCCAAGTCGCGGTTGGTGGTGGCAACTACGCGGATATCCAACTGGATCGGCTTGCGCGCGCCCACCCGCTCCACTTCACGCTCCTGCAAGACCCGCAGCAACTTGGCTTGCAGGCCCAGGGGCATTTCCGAGATCTCGTCGAGCAAAATGGTGCCGCCGTCGGCTTGCTCGAACTTGCCGGCCTGAGCCGCGATGGCACCCGTGAACGAGCCCTTTTCATGGCCAAACAACGTGGCTTCGAGCATGTTGTCCGGGATGGCCGCACAGTTGATCGCAATAAAGGGTTGTTTGACGCGGCTGGATTGTTGGTGGATATAGCGCGCCAACACCTCCTTGCCGGTGCCGGACTCGCCGGAAATCAACACGGTGGAATCGCTGCGCGCGACCCGTGCAGCCAGTTCCAGCAACTGCGCACTGGCTGGCTCAAAGGCAATCGGGCCTTCGCCATCGGCAGCCGGCATCACGCCCAAGGCATGCTTGGCGACCAGTTCCATCAAGGCTTTGGGCTCGAAGGGTTTGACCAGGTAATCCGCCGCGCCTTGGCGCATCGCGTCCACTGCACGCTCCACCGCGCCATGGGCGGTCATCAGCAGCACCGGCAGTTGCGGCTGGCGCGCACGCAGCAGGCCGAGCAACTGGTGACCGTCCATGCCGGGCATATTGACGTCACTGACCACCAGGCTGAACGCCTCCTGCTCAACCGCCTCCAAGGCTTCTTCGGCAGAACCGACCGCCCGGTAGTCATGGCCCGCCAACAGCAGCGTGTCAGCCAATGCTTCACGCAGGGCGCGATCGTCTTCCACCAACAGAACCTTGATAGCCATATCCTCTTACTCCACGCTTGCCGGGCTGGAAAACAGCGGCAAGGTCATCAATGCACAAGTGCCACGCCCTAACCGGGAACGCAGCTGCAATTCTCCCTGATGGGCACGTGCCACTGCCTTGACCACGGTCAGGCCCAGGCCGGTTCCGTTGGTCTTGGTGGTGAAAAAAGGCTCGCCCAGGCGTTGCAGCACTACCGGATCGATACCGCTGCCGCTGTCGCTGATGCACAGGCGCAACGTCTGTTCGCGACGATACAAGTGCACCTTGAGCCGTGCGCCCTGGCCGCTGGCCTGGGTGGCGTTTTCAATCAGGTTCAGAAGCGCGCCGACCAGGGTGTCACGGTTGCACAGCAGCTCGCCGAGATGGCTGTCGCACTGCCAGCGTACGTTGACGTCCTGGATATGGGTGGCGGCCGCGGATTGCAGCGACTGCATCAGTTCTGCGGGCGTGACGCGATCAGTCAGCGGCAATTCGCCGCGAGCGAACACCAGCATGTCGCGCACCTGATGCTCCAGTTCATGCAAACGCTCCTTGAGACGCCCGGCAAATCGCTGGTGGGTGGCAGCGGGCAATTGTTCATCAGTCAAATGACTGGCGTAGATCAACGCCGCCGACAACGGCGTGCGGATCTGATGCGCCAAAGAAGCGACCATCCGCCCGAGCGACGACAAACGTTCATGACGCGCCAGTTGGTCTTGCAGGTGACGGGTTTCTGTCAGGTCATTGAGCAGCACCAGTTGACCGGGCTCGGCGTCCAACGAGCGGGTGGCGATGGACAGGCGGCGCCCGTCTTTCAAGGAGATTTCATGACCGTCGTCTTCACGGGGCGCGAAGCAGCGGGTAATGACTTCTCGCCACAGCTCGCCTTCCAGTGGCAGGCCGAGCATATCGCAGGCGGCCGGGTTGGCTTCGCGCACACGGCCCTGGTCGTCGATGACGATCACGCCACCGGGCAACAGGTCGAGGAGGTTTTGCAGACGGTTGGCCAGGCGCTCTTTCTCGGCCAGCTCTTCCATGCGCTGGGCACTGACCACCGCCAGCTCGCCCTTAAGCTCGGAAACCCGGGCCTCCAACAAGCTGTAGGAGTCGGTCAGTTGGCTGGACATCTGGTTGAACAGCGAAAACGCCTGTTCCAGACCTTGCCGGCTCTGCTGCTCTACAGACGGGACGAGCCCCGCGAGATCCGGGGACGAAGATAGTTGGGCGGCGTGGGGCATCATGCTCTCTCGCTTGGCTGACCGTCAGTTAAACGGAACGTTGCGGGAGCTGTAGCAATACTTGTGCCGAAAAAAAACCGCTGATAAATCAGCGGTTTGAAAAACAGGCGTCAATCATCCGCCTGTTCATCTCCTTCTCTACGGCTCATGCCGTACTTGCGCATCTTCTCCACCAGGGTGGTACGGCGAATGCGCAAGCGCTCGGCAGCACGGGCGACAATGCCGTTGGCGTCGTCCAGGGCCTGTTGAATCAAGCCTTGCTCCAGGTTGCCGAGGTAGTCCTTCAGGTCCAGGCCTTCCGGCGGCAGCATGGCGGTGGAACCGAAGTCCGGGGTATGGCCGTTGATGGCCACGCGCTCTTCCATGTCGCTGCGCAGGCTGTCCACCATCTGCTCGTCTTCGTCGTCGACGTAGCGGAATTTCTTCGGCAACTCGACTACGCCGATCACACCGTAGGGGTGCATGATCGCCATGCGCTCCACCAGGTTGGCCAGCTCTCGCACGTTGCCTGGCCAGCCATGGCGGCACAGGGACATGATCGCGGCGGAGTTGAAGCGAATCGAGCCGCGCTTTTCGTGTTCCATGCGCGAGATCAGTTCGTTCATCAGCAACGGGATGTCTTCCACGCGCTCACGCAGCGGAGCCATCTCGATCGGGAATACATTGAGGCGGTAATACAGGTCTTCGCGGAAGCTGCCGACCTCGATCATGCTTTCGAGGTTCTTGTGGGTCGCCGCGATGATGCGCACATCGACGCTCTGGGTCTTGTTGCTGCCCACGCGTTCGAAGGTGCGTTCCTGCAGCACGCGTAGCAACTTGACCTGCATTGGCAACGGCATGTCGCCAATTTCATCGAGGAACAGGGTGCCACCGTTGGCCAATTCGAAGCGCCCGGCACGACTGGTAATCGCCCCGGTAAAGGCGCCCTTCTCATGGCCAAACAGTTCGCTTTCCAGCAACTCGGCCGGAATCGCACCGCAATTGACCGGCACGAAAGGCCCGTCGCGACGCTTGGAGTGATAGTGCAGGTTGCGTGCGACCACTTCCTTGCCGGTGCCAGATTCGCCGAGGATCAGCACGCTGGCGTCGGTGTCGGCCACTTGCTGCATCATCTGGCGCACGTGCTGGATCGCACGACTGGTGCCGACCAGGCTGCGGAACAGGTTGGGTTCACGGTGACGGCCACGCTCGCGCGCTTGGTCGTACATCTCGCGATAGACCTGGGCACGGTGCAGGGAATCGAGCAATTTGCTGTAGCTGGGCGGCATTTCCAGGTTGGAAAGCACACGGCGGCGCTGGTCTTCCGGCAGGTCCACGGAAGAAATATCGCCCATCAGCAACACCGGAAGGAACTCATCCCAGGTCGACAGTGTCTTTAACAGGCCTAAAACTGCGCCAGGAGCGTTTACCGTCCCGATCAGTACACAGATGACTTCACGGCTCGACGACAATGAGCTGACCGCCTGCTGCCAGTCATGGCTACCGCAGGGTAAATTTTCTTCACCGAGAAAATTTAAAATTACCGCTAAATCGCGGCGGCGAACGCTATCGTCATCAATCAGCAGAATTTTGGTTTCACGCCACATGCAATAGCAACTTCCCTAGTTAACTCAAATGCCCTGGGGTCGGGGCAATCTAGATGGCTGTAGGCACTTTCTGCGCGACAGCCTTCTGAAATCTGAAAACAGCACTAGTTAAGTCAAAAAATCGCTCGCAGTCAAATTTATGACGCGCGTTCGGATTAACTGAGCCCGTTCAGCCGAACAGATGGTAAACCTTTGACGCATTTTTAGCTTGGTTGATCTGCGACATCTCTTCGAAAATCGCCTGCCTTTCGCCCGTCGTCACCTCAAGCAATTGCTGATAGACCGCCAGCAGGCTCTCAAGCTTTTCGCGCAACGCATCCTCATCGACCGGCGCTTCACTGAGCACCTGCTCGATGACGTCGCGACAGCCCATATCCAACTCGCCGATGGCGTCCCAGTTACGGTCCGCCAGCGCGCCCATCAATGCCTCACGGGTTTCATCAATGC
>NZ_JBOICG010000660.1:0-3163 GCF_050739995.1 Pseudomonas sp.
CCCTTATAAAGCGCGGCGAATGCCGCCAGAAAAAACACAGGAGTCTACCCAGATGAAAGGTTCACCCTCGTTGTTGTTGGCCGCCATGCTGAGTCTGCCAGTCCTGGCGCACGCTGCAGAACCGGCACAATGCCAGACCGTCAACTTCTCCGATGTCGGCTGGACAGACATCACCGTCACCACCGCGACCACCAGCGAAATCCTCAAGGGCCTGGGCTACAAGCCGCGCACCACGATGATTTCGGTGCCAGTGACCTACAAATCCCTGGCCGACGGCAAGAACATGGACATCTTCCTCGGCAACTGGATGCCGACCATGGAAAACGACATCAAGCAGTACCGCGATGCCGGCACCGTGGAAACCGTGCGCGCCAACCTGGAAAACGCCAAGTACACCCTGGCAGTGCCCGAAGAGCTGTACAACAAGGGCCTGAAAGACTTCGCCGATATCGCCAAATTCAAGGATGAGCTGGGCGGCAAGATCTACGGGATCGAGCCGGGTAACGACGGCAACCGCACCATCCAGACCGTCATCGACAAGAACCAGTTCGGTTTGAAAGATGCGGGCTTCAAGGTCGTGGAATCCAGCGAAGCCGGGATGCTGTCGCAGGTTGAACGGGCCACCAAGCGCGGCCAGGCCATCGTGTTCCTCGGCTGGGAACCGCACCCGATGAACACCCGTTTCAAGATCAAGTACCTGACCGGTGGTGACGACTCGTTCGGCCCCAACTACGGCCAGGCGACTATCTACACCAATACCCGCAAGGGCTACACCCAGGAATGCAGCAACGTCGGTCAGTTGCTGAAGAACCTGTCGTTCACCCTGAACATGGAAAGCTCGCTGATGGGCAACGTCCTGGACGACAAGATGAAGCCCGATGCCGCCGCCAAGGCTTGGCTGCAGAAGAACCCGCAAGTGCTCGACACCTGGCTCGCGGGTGTCACCACCGTTGATGGCAAACCTGGACTGGACGCCGTGAAAGCCTACCTCGCCAAATAACACTGCTGACCCCGGGGCGGTGCGCTGCCCCGGGATGTTTTCCCTCTTCGCATGTGGACATTCACTACCATGCTGACTGAACAGAAAATCCCACTAGGCCAGTACATCGCTGCCTTCGTCGAATGGTTGACCAAACATGGTGCCAACTACTTCGACGCTATCGCATCGACCCTGGAAA
The DNA here is from genome assembly GCF_050739995.1 of Pseudomonas sp. Classification (GTDB taxonomy): domain Bacteria; phylum Pseudomonadota; class Gammaproteobacteria; order Pseudomonadales; family Pseudomonadaceae; genus Aquipseudomonas. The sequence goes on from NZ_JBOICG010000660.1 coordinate 1,179, forward strand.
CGATGATCCACGGCGTGACGTTTGCGCTGACCTGGTTCAATCCGCTGGCATTGATCGGTCTGATTGCGCTGCTCGCTCACTTTATCCAACGCAAATGGGGCCTGACCGTTTTTGTCATCGCCTCCTTCCTGCTGATCCTCAACCTGGGGTACTGGCAGGAAACCATGGAAACCCTCGCCCAGGTACTGTTCGCCACCCTGGTCTGCGTGGTCATCGGTGTGCCGCTGGGCATTGTTGCCGCGCACAAACCGCTGTTCTACACCATGATGCGGCCGGTGCTCGATCTGATGCAGACCGTACCGACCTTCGTCTACCTCATCCCTACCCTGACCCTCTTCGGGCTGGGTGTGGTGCCCGGCTTGATCTCCACGGTGGTGTTCGCGATTGCCGCGCCGATCCGCCTGACTTACCTGGGTATCCGCGATGTACCGCAAGAGTTGATGGACGCCGGCAAGGCCTTTGGCTGCTCGCGCCGTCAGTTGCTCTCGCGCATTGAACTGCCCCACGCCATGCCGAGCATTGCCGCCGGCATTACCCAATGCATCATGCTGTCGCTGTCGATGGTAGTGATCGCCGCGCTTGTTGGCGCCGATGGCCTCGGCAAGCCGGTGGTCAACGCACTGAACACCGCCGACATTGCCCTGGGCTTTGAAGCCGGCCTGGCAATCGTGTTGCTGGCCATCATGCTCGACCGCATCTGCAAACAACCCGACGCCAAAGTAGGGGGTGATGCATGAGCATTATCCGATTCGACCAAGTCGACGTGATCTTTTCCAAAGACCCACGCGAAGCGCTCAAGCTGCTGGACCAGGGCATGAGCCGTAACGAGATCCTGAAAAAAACCGGGCAGATTGTCGGCGTTGAAAAAGCCAGCCTGGACATCGAAAAAGGCGAGATCTGCGTGCTGATGGGCCTGTCGGGCTCTGGCAAATCGAGCTTGCTGCGCTGCATCAACGGCCTCAACACCGTGAGCCGTGGCCAGCTGTTCGTGGAGCATGAAGGGCGCCAGATCGACATCGCGTCCTGCACGCCCGCCGAGTTGAAAATGATGCGCACCAAGCGCATCGCCATGGTGTTCCAGAAGTTCGCCCTGATGCCTTGGCTGACGGTGCGCGAAAACATCAGTTTCGGCCTGGAGATGCAAGGTCGCCCGGAGAAAGATCGACGCAAGCTGGTCGACGACAAGCTCGAACTGGTGGGCCTGAGCCAATGGCGCAACAAGAAGCCGGACGAGCTGTCCGGTGGCATGCAACAGCGCGTCGGCCTGGCCCGCGCACTGGCGATGGACGCCGATATCTTGCTGATGGACGAACCGTTCTCCGCCCTCGACCCGTTGATTCGCCAGGGCCTGCAAGATGAACTGCTCGAACTGCAACGCAAGCTGAGCAAGACCATCGTGTTCGTCAGCCACGACCTGGATGAGGCGCTCAAACTGGGCAGCCGTATTGCGATCATGAAAGACGGCAAGATCATCCAGTACAGCGTGCCGGAAGAGATCGTGCTGAACCCCGCAGATGACTATGTGCGCACCTTCGTCGCCCATACCAACCCGCTGAACGTGCTGTGCGGCCGCAGCCTGATGCGCACCCTGGACAACTGCAAGCGTATCAACGGTTCGGTGTGCCTGGACCCGGGCGGCGATTCCTGGCTGGACCTGGCCGAGGGCAACACCATCAAGGGTGCACGCCAGAATGGCGCGGTGATGAACCTGCAGAACTGGGCACCGGGGCAAGCGGTGGAAGGTTTGGGCCGGGTACCGACACTGGTGGACTCGAATATCGGCATGCGCGATGCACTGCAGATTCGTTACCAGACGGGGAACAAGCTGGTGTTGCATGACAACAACCAGGTGGTGGGGATTCTGGGGGATAGCGAGCTGTACCACGCACTGCTCGGCAAAAACCTGGGCTAAGGCATACCCCAAGAACAACTGAAGGAACTGGGTCAATGTGGGAGCTGGCTTGCCTGCGATAGCTGTAGTGAAT
>NZ_JBOICG010000661.1:0-8917 GCF_050739995.1 Pseudomonas sp.
GGGTGATGAAGATCACCGCCGCCTCGGACTCCGCGGTGATCTTGATCAACTCGTCCTGCATCCGCTCCCGGGTGATCTCGTCCAGGGCGCCGAACGGCTCATCCAGCAGCAGGACTTGCGGTTGTCGCGCCAGGCAGCGGGCCAACGCGGTGCGCTGGGCCATGCCGCCGGACAGTTGTGCGGGAAACTGCTGACGGGCATGCTCCAACCCTACCGCCGCAATGGCGTGGTCAATGCGCCGACGACGCTCCTCGGGGCTCAAGTGCGGCTGACGGGCGAAATCCAGGCCGAAGGCGACGTTTTTTTCCAGGCTCAGCCAGGGCAACAGGCTAGGGTCCTGAAACGCGACCGCCACCCGTGGGTGCGGGCCGCTCAACGACTCGCCCAACACCTTGACACTGCCGCCTTGGGGCACCTGCAAACCGGCCAGCACGCGCAACAAGCTGGACTTGCCGACCCCGCTGGGTCCCAGGATCGACACCACTTCACCCGGTTGCAATTGCAGGTCGAACCCTTGCAGCACCGGGCCAGCGGCATACCCCAGGCAAATACCCTGGGCGCTCAGTACCGCCTGGCTCATAGGTTGGCCTGGCGATGCAACTCGGTGCGCAGTTGCACCAGGCTTGGCGTCACGATCGGCACAAAGGCCGACTCACGCCAGCGCCGGGCGAAACCACTGCCGTGGGCGGTGAGGTAAGCCTTACCGCCGCTCGCTTGCAATTCGAGCTGTACAGCACTGGCAGCGGTTTCAGCGAGGGCGATGCGCAACTTGAACAGTGGCACCGGCTCCACGGCAAAACGCCCGGCGAGCAAGCCATTCTTGAGTTCGGTGACCAGATGATCCAGGGTCACCCGCAGCGCTTCCAGCTCCTCACGCAATACGGTACGGCTGGCACCCAGGTGGTTGGCCACCTCCGCCAGGGAACGGCGGGCCAGGCCGATGGACATGCCACATTGCAACCCCAGAAACGCCGGGCGTACTGCCGGCAGGAACTTGCGCGCATCTTCATGCAGCAACCAATCACGGCTCAGCTCGACGCCTTCCAGGCCCAAGGCAGCGGTATTGCTCGATTGCAGGCCCAACAGCTCCAGGTCACGGGAGCGCTGCAAACCGGCCACGGAATCAGGGATCGCCAGGATAAACGGCGTGCCGCCCTGGGCATGTTCGATGGCCGCTGCCGCAACAAAGCCGTTTTTGCGCAGGTTGGTCACCCAATGCAAGCGGCCGTTGAGGGTCCAGCCGTCGTCGGTCGGTTCGGCGCTGATCTGCAGCGTCTCGATCCCCGACAAAAATTTCATCGCATTCGACAGCCCGGTGGCCCCGGCCAGCTTGCCACTGAGCAGGTCCGGCATCAGTTGCTCGCGCAGCCGCTCATTCGGGCTTTGCAGCAGGTATTCGATAAAGGAACGCTGGCCCCAGCAGACAAACGCCGCCGCCAGGGAATGGCTGGCGACATTGGCGATCGCTTCCACCGCGCCGGTCACATCACCGCCCAAGCCGCCGAGGTCTTTCGGCACACCGATGCGCAGCACATTGGCTTCTGCCAGCCGTGGCAGCACTTCCTGTGGATCGCAACTGCCCACATCCAGGGCCTGCGCTTGAACATCGAGCCAACGGCTCAAGATTGGGTCAAGCATTTATGTATCTCCTTTTTACAGCAGGTGGACCATCGCCGATTCAGCTTGCCGGTTGTTCCCAACGGTATTGCGCCAGCTCCGGGTTCAGCGGGGTGCGGGCAAACACGTTAGCGAAGTTGCACAAGGTTGCCAGGCTAACGCCCAAGATAACTTCCAACGCCTGGCCTTGGGTATAACCAGCCGCCAGGAACGCCTCAAAACCGGCATCGCTGACATCCCCACGGGTGGCGATCACCTCACGGGTAAACGCGGCGAGTGTCTCATAGCGCGCGTTGGGCAACTCGCCGCGTTGGCGCAGTGCGTCAATCACCTCTTCAGGCAATTTGGCCTTGTTGCGCGCCACGGCGGTATGGCCAGCGACGCAAAAGTCGCAGCCATGGGTGGTGGCCGCAATCAGTTGCACCACTTCACGGTCCGCCAGGCTCAGTTCCGCCTTGGCATTGAGGCCGGACACGGTGATGTAGGTTTCCAGGGCTGCCGGTGCGTTGGCCAGTACCGCGAGCAAATTGGGGATGAAGCCCGAGGCTTTCTGGGCGTTTTCCAGGAAGGGCTTGGCGGCTTCCGGCGCGGTTTCGGGAGTCAGCAAAGGTACACGGGACATGGAGTGGTCTCCTGATGGGTTCGTGCAACCAGTCTGTTGGTTATAAAAAATAGGCTCAATAGGCTAAAGTAGCGATTACTTGCTCTAGAGTCTTTCCGTTAGATGAATTCGTCCAGCGCACTTGTCGATTGGTTATTAGACAGCCTCGAACTCGATACCAGCCTGTTCCATGTCGGCCGCTATTGCGGTGATTGGCATGCGAGCACCCACGGCCTGGCCAGCGCGAGCTTTCATCTGATTGTTCAGGGTGAGTGCTGGCTGCATCTCGAAGACGACCCCACGCCCCAACGCTTGAATAATGGCGACGCCGTATTTCTGTTGCGTGACCTGGCCTATCGGCTCTCGGGGGAAGCCACGGCTGCCGGTGCCCAAGAGTGCCCACGTCGCCCGATGCTGGCGCTGGATAGCACGGCCAATGACGGTGTGGGGCTGGTGTGCGGTTTCTTCCATTTCCAGTCCGGTTTGTCGGCCATGATTGTCGACACCCTGCCCGCCTGGATCATCTTGCGGGCCGGCGACCCGTCGCTGACCGCCGCACGCAACCTGTTCGAGCTGATCCTGCAGGAGTGCCAGCGCACCCCGGCGCCCTCTTCCGCTTTGCTTGAGCGACTTTGCCACCTGTTGTTCCTGTATGTGCTGCGTCAGCAAGTCATCGACAACACGGACCTCGGCGGCCTGGCGGCGCTGGGTCGACAACCGGCGTTTGCCCGACTCCTGGAACAACTGATCGCCCACCCGGCAGAGCCCTGGACCCTGGAAAGCATGGCGGCCTGCACCGGGTTGTCGCGATCGGCGTTCTTCAAGCGCTTCAACGAACTGTGCGGCCAGTCGCCGGGGCAAGTACTGCTGATGATGCGCATGCGCCATGCCTGCCAATTGTTCAAGCAAGACCAGACGGTAGCCGATGTGTCGCTGGCGGTGGGTTATCAGTCGGTCGCGGCCTTTACCCGGGCCTTCCATAAAGTCACCGGGCAGCAACCCGGCGCCTATCGCCGGGCTCAAGCCTAGCGCTGCAAGCCGTTGCCCGGGCGGGCGCACAGCTCAACCAACCAATCGACAAACACCCGCACCCGCAGTGACAGCTGACGGTGCGGCGGGTACAGCGCCGTCAAGGCCATGGGCGGCACCGCCAGTTGGGGCAGCACTTCCACCAGCGTTCCCTCGGCCAAACGGCGCATGGCGTGATAATGCGGCGCCTGGATCAGGCCGTAGCCCGCCTCACAGGCCGAAAAATAGCCGTCTGCACTGTTGACCGCGACGGTCTTGGCCAAGTTGATCGGGCGTAATTGCCCATCAATCTCGAATTCCAAGCCGAAACGTTTGCCGCTGGCACTGGAGACATACTCGACCATCCGGTGCCCAGCCAAGTCGTCAATACATTGCGGTACACCCATGCGTTCGAGGTAATCCGGGCTGGCCAGGGTCATTTGATCGAGCATCGCCAAGGGCCGCGCCACCAGCGATTCATCCAGGGCCAAACCGCCGCGCAACACGCAATCCACACCTTCGCGGATCAGGTCCACCGGGCGGTCGTTAAGGCCGATCTCCAGTTCAATCTGCGGATAACGCGCGGTAAAGCTCGGCAACGCCGGGATCACAATAAAACGCCCGATGCCCGACGGCATATCAATGCTCAAGGTGCCGCGCGGGTTCTGGCGGCGGGTGGAAAATACCGCCTCGGTTTCCTCCAGGTCCGCCAGCAACTGCACACAGCGTTGGTAATACGCCGCGCCATCCAGGGTCGGGTTGACCTGGCGCGTGGTGCGTTGCAACAGCTGCACGCCCAAGTGCGCTTCCAGCTGTTTGATCAGGACGGTCACCGACGCCCGTGGCAATTGCAGGCTGTCGGCGGCCTTGGCAAATCCGCCCAGCTCCACAATCCGTGTAAACACGCGCATGGCGTTGAAACGGTCCAAGGGGCGACTCCTTCACGATTATTTAGATAATACGAATAGCGATAGTGCTTTTAGCCGGTTTATCTCGGTTTTGTCGAGGATAACAATAGAGCCCTACCCCATCAGGAGCTGAACCCATGCACACCCGTCAACTCGGTAAAAACGGCCCTACTGTCAGCGCCATCGGCCTCGGCTGCATGGGCATGACCGATTTCTACACCACCGGCACCGACACCCGGGAGGCCAATGCCACCCTGCACCGTGCCCTGGAACTGGGGGTGAATTTCCTCGACACCGCCGACATGTATGGCCCGCATACCAATGAGCAACTAATCGGCCAAGCCATCGCCGGCAAGCGCGACCAGGTATTCCTCGCCAGCAAGTTCGGCATCGTGCGCGACCCGGCCAACCCGGCACTACGCGGCGTGAATGGCCGCCCCGAATACATCCGCCACGCCATCGACGGCACGCTGAAACGGCTGGGTATCGAAACCTTGGACCTGTACTACCAACATCGCATCGACCCGGAGGTGGCCATCGAAGAAACCGTGGGAGCCATGGCCGAGCTGGTGAAACAGGGCAAAGTCCGTTACCTGGGCCTGAGCGAAGCCAGCGCTGCCACCCTCGAGCGTGCACACAAGGTGCATCCCATCAGCGCCCTGCAAAGCGAATACTCGTTGTGGAGCCGTGACCAGGAAGACAATGGCTGCCTCGCCGCCTGCCAGCGCCTGGGCATCGCCTTTGTGCCTTACAGCCCGCTCGGTCGTGGTTTTCTCACCGGAGCATTGAAAAGTCCGGATGACTTCGCCGCCGATGATTACCGTCGTTTCAGCCCGCGCTTCCAGGGTGAGAACTTTGCAAAAAACCTGCTGCTGGTTGAACAGGTGCAAGCCTTGGCGGCAGACAAGGGCGTGACGGCAGGCCAACTGGCACTGGCGTGGGTGTTGGCCCAGGGTGATTTCATCATCCCCATTCCCGGCACCAAGCAGCGCAAGTACCTGGAAGAGAATGTGGCGGCGGTTTCCATCGTGTTGAATCCAGCTGAGCGAGCCGCGCTGGACGCGATTTTCCCGGCAGATGCAACCGCCGGTTTGCGTTACCCCGAAGCCGTCATGGCCATGCTGGACATCTGACCGCGCCACTCGACGACGGACGCCCCATTGATGAGCCGCTTCAAGGTTCGTTGAAAAATGATTGGAACACTCCCGTGCAATGCGCGGGAGTGGGACTATTCTGACAGCTCCTAGTGCCAAATCCCGCCACACAGGAGGTGTGTCATGCACGCTGCTGAGCATTCGGTCCGCTTGGAGCAGATCAGTCAGGAACGCGTCATCAAGGCGCCCATCGACCGGGTTTACGACTATGTGACTCAACCGGACCGTTGGCACGAATGGCACCCGACCTCCCTCAGTGCCGACACGGGCACCACCGGGTCACTCCCGATGGGCACCCGTTTCACCGAAGTCATCGACCTGCTGGGCATACGCGTCCCCATGAGTTATCGCGTACAGATCGCCCGTCGACCCAGTGAGTTCAAGACCGTATTCACGTCCCTGGCCGTTGACGGTTCCCTTCACTATTTCTTGTTGCCCCATCAAGGCGGCACGCTGTTCAAGCGCGTGTTGACCTATGAAACCGAATTGCAACTGGCCACCTTGCATGACCGCATGATCGAGCTGTCGACCCTTGCCCTCGACCAGTTGAAGCACCGCCTGGAAAATACGCCCGCCGTATAATCTTGAAACACACCGCCCCTGTAGGAACTGGCTTGCCTGCGATGACGTCGTCATGATCGCCCCGTTCTGACGACGACCTCCAACCTGCGAGCCTCACCATGAAAACCCCACTGCGATTGGCCCTGCTTTCAGCGCTGCTCACCACCACCCTGGCCCAGGCGGCCGATTTAATCCCGATCGATGTGCATCGCGACGCCAACTGCGGCTGCTGCAAAAAATGGATCAGCCATCTGGAAAGCAACGGCTTCAAGGTCAATGACCATGTCGAAGCCGACATGAGCGCCGTCAAGCAACGCCTGGGAGTGGCGCCACGCCTGGGCTCATGCCATACCGCTGTGATCGACGGCAAGTTCGTCGAAGGCCACGTACCCGCCGAACAAGTGCTGGCCCTGCGCAAACGTGACGATTTGCTCGGCATTGCCGCACCCGGCATGCCCATGGGCTCGCCCGGCATGGAAGTCGACGGTCACAGCGAGGCTTACAAAGTGATCGGTTTGACCCGGGACGGCAACGACGTGGTAGTGGCTGATTACCCAGCACGATGATCGCCGGTTACCTGGGGTTGTTCCTGGCGGCCTTTGGCGCCGCGACCCTGTTGCCGTTGCAGTCCGAAGCCGTGTTGGTCGGGCTGCTGCTCAGTGGGCACTACAGCCTGTGGCTGCTGCTGGGCGTTGCCACGCTGGGCAACGTGCTGGGCTCGGTGGTGAACTGGTGGCTGGGACGTTGGGTTGAACACTTCAAGGCACGGCGCTGGTTTCCCGTCAGCCCCCGACAGCTGGACAAAGCCCGTAGCCACTACGAGCGCTGGGGGCACTGGACGCTACTGCTTAGTTGGGTGCCGATCATTGGTGACCCGCTCACGTTGGTGGCGGGCGTGATGCGTGAACCGCTGTGGCGCTTCCTGCTGCTGGTGACACTGGCCAAGGCCGTGCGCTACGGCGTGCTTGCAGCGCTGACCTTGCAGTGGGCGTTAATCCCCACTTAATCCCCTCCAAACAGCATCCGGGCATCTTATTCGGAGCCCGCCCCATGCCTCTAATCCGCGCTGTTTGCATTGCCGGCCTGCTCACGGCCGGCGCTACCCCGGTGTTTGCCGCCACCTACGGGCCTGAGTTGCAAGGCTTTCAATACCCGTACCCGGTCGAGCATTTCAACTTCCAGTCCCAGGGCAAAAACCTGCAAATGGGTTATATGGACGTACCCGCCAAGGGCCGCGCCAACGGCCGCAGCGTGGTGCTGCTGCACGGCAAGAACTTCTGCGGCGCCACGTGGGAAGGTTCGATCAAAGCGCTAAGCGATGCAGGCTACCGGGTGATCGCGCCGGACCAGATCGGCTTCTGCACCTCCAGCAAGCCCGATCATTACCAGTACAGCTTCCAGCAACTGGCGATCAATACCCATCAATTGCTGGAAAAACTCGGCATTCAAAAGGCCACCCTTCTCGGCCATTCCACCGGGGGCATGCTCGCCACTCGCTATGCCCTGCTCTATCCCGCGCAGACCGAACAGCTGGCGCTGGTCAACCCCATCGGCCTGGAAGACTGGAAAGCCTTGGGTGTGCCCTATCGCAGCGTCGACCAATGGTATGAGCGCGAGTTGAAACTCAGTGCCGAGGGCATTCGCAAATACGAACTGGACACTTATTACGTCGGCCGCTGGAAGCCTGAATACGACCGCTGGGTGGACATGCTCGCCGGCCTCAACCAAGGCCCGGGGCATACTCAGGTCGCATGGAACTCGGCATTGATTTACGACATGATCTTCACCCAGCCGGTGTACTACGAGTTCAAGGACTTGCAAATGCCCACCCTGCTGCTGATCGGCACCTCCGATAACACGGCGATCGGCAAGGACCTGGCCCCGCCGCAGGTCCAGGCGAAGATCGGCAACTACGCGGTGCTGGGCAAGCAGGTGGCCAAGCTGATTCCCCACGCGACCCTGGTGGAATTCCCCGGCCTGGGCCACGCGCCGCAAATGGAAGAACCGGTACAGTTTCACAAAGCGCTGTTGCAAGGCCTGAACGCCCTTTAATCCCACTTGATCGAGGCACGGGTGAATGTCGATACAGATAGCAGTCATTGATGATTGGCAGAATGTGGCCAGTGGGGTGGTGGATTGGTCGGTGCTGGCCTCGATTGGCCAGGTGCACTTCCTTCACGATTACCCGGCGGACACCGCCACGATGGTCGAGCGTTTGAAGGGCTTCGAGGTGATTTGCGTGATGCGTGAACGCTCCACCTTCGACAAGGCCTTGCTGCAGGGTCTGCCCAACCTCAAGCTGCTGGTGACCGGCGGCATGCGTAACGCCGGCATCGACATCCCCGCTGCCAAGGCCCTGGGTATCCAGGTGTGCGGCACCGACAGCTATAAACACGCGGCCCCCGAATTGACCTGGGCGCTGATCATGGCCTCTACCCGTAACCTGCTGGCTGAAGCCAACTCGTTGCGTGCGGGCGGTTGGCAGGTCGGCCTGGGTGGCGACTTGCATGGTAAGACCCTGGGCATTCTCGGCCTGGGCAGTATTGGCCAGAAGGTTGCGCAGTTTGCCAAGGTGTTCGGGATGCGGGTGATTGCCTGGAGTGAAAACCTTACGCCCGAGCGCGCAGCCGAATCGGGTGTCTCGTGGGTCAGCAAGCGCGAGCTGTTTGAACAGGCCGACATTCTGACTGTGCATCTGGTACTCAGCGACCGCAGCCGCGGCCTGGTAGACGCCGAAGCGCTGGGTTGGATGAAGCCAAGCGCACGGTTGGTGAATACGGCACGCGGACCGATTGTGGATGAACAAGCGTTGATTGCCGCGCTGGAAAGCGGCCAGTTGGCCGGAGCCGCCCTGGATGTGTACGCCGAAGAGCCATTGCCGGTCGATCATCCATTCCGCCGCCTGTCGAATGTACTGGCCACGCCTCATGTCGGTTATGTGAGTGAACAGAATTACCGGCAGTTCTATCAACAGATGATCGAAGCTATTCAGGCGTGGGCTGCCGATATGCCCATCCGCACGCTGGGCTGACGCACCAATGTAGTGAGCAGGCTTGCCCTGCGCTGGG
>NZ_JBOICG010000662.1:0-12226 GCF_050739995.1 Pseudomonas sp.
TGCCTGGCCCGCGCGGGGCAGGTGGAAAAAGCCCACTTGGAGTTCGAACAATTGCTGCGGTATGCCAACCCGCTGGGCTTGTATGCCGAGGAGTTTGACAGCCAGGCCCGGCATTTGGGGAATACGCCGCAGGCGTTGAGCCATTTGGCGCTGATCAGTGCGGCGACGTTTTTGGACCGTAAGTTGAGTGGAGAGAAAACCGTCTGGCAACCCTGAACCCAATGTGGGAGTTGTCGAGCTTTAGCGAGGCTACGATGGCGGTGGGTCAGTCAATTTCAATGTCGTCTGTGCCGCCGTCTTCGCGGGCAAGCCCGCTCCCACATTTGGATTCGTATAGAGTCTGAGGATCTTCGGCCAACTCATCGGAGCCCACGATGTCTACCAGCAACTCGCTGTTTTCTATTCGCACACCCATGCTCAACGTGGCATACGAAGCCCACGGCCCCGTTGAGGGTGAGCCGGTGATCCTGCTGCACGGCTTCCCCTACGACCCTCGCGGCTACGATGAAATCGCACCGGTCCTGGCCGAACATGGCTACCGGGTGCTGGTGCCATACCTGCGTGGTTATGGCCCAACGCGGTTTATCAACGATCAGGTGATGCGCTCCGGGCAGCAGGCGGCGCTGGCCAAGGATCTGCTGGACTTCATGGATGCGTTGTCTATTCCGCGCGCAACGCTGGCAGGTTATGACTGGGGCGGACGGGCGGCGTGTATTGTCGCGGCGCTGTGGCCCGAACGGGTACGCGGATTGGTAACGGGCGATGGCTACAACATCCAGGATATCGCCCAGTCGCTCAAACCCCGTGCGCCTGAGACGGAGCATCGGTTGTGGTACCAGTTCTATTTTCACACCCAACGTGGTGTGGATGGCCTGACGGCCAATCGCCGCGCGCTCTGCGAACTGCTGTGGAAGTTATGGTCGCCGACCTGGGCCAAAGGGCCGAGCCTCTACAGCAACACCGCGCCATCGTTTGATAACCCGGACTTTGTCGACGTGGTGATTCATTCCTACCGTCACCGTTTCATGTACGCCCCTGGCGATCCGGCGCTGGAATCCATCGAGCAGGCCCTCGCCCTGCAGCCGCCGATTTCGGTGCCGAGTATTTCACTCTGCGGCGCCGATGATGGTGTGGGGCCAGCCCCGGTGGAAGATGACGATGTGGAACATTTCAGCGGTTTTTACCGACGCGAAGTCTTGCCCGGGGTGGGCCACAACATTCCACAGGAAGCACCGCAAGCGACCCTGGACGCCCTGCTGGAATTGCTCGCTCATGACACCGGCGAAAAACGTTCGCGGTAAGCCTGGGGCGTCACCGACAGCGCCCGCAAGAAGCTGCGACGCAGGGTTTCTTCACAGCCAAACCCGCATTGCACGGCGATGCGCTTGATGGATGTGGTGCTGTCGGCCAATTGCCGGCGGGCAGCTTCCACGCGGAGCAGTTCAACCGCCCGCGCCGGGGTTTGCCCAGTCTCGGCGCGGTAGTGGCGGACAAAACTGCGCTCGCTCATACAGGCCTTGGCAGCCAGGGTTGAGAGGTTGAGGTCCAGGCTCAGGTTTTCCGTGATCCAGGTGTGCAATTCGGCAAAGCGGCTGTCGCCTTTTTGCAGAGACAACGCCGCACTGAACTGCGATTGCCCGCCCGGGCGCTTGAGGAACACCACCAAGTGCCGCGCCACTTCCAGGGCGACGGCTCGGCCCAGATCTTCTTCCACCAGGGCCAGGCACAGGTCGATGCCGGCTGTGACGCCCGCAGAGGTCCACACGCAACCCTGCTGGATGAAAATCGGATTGGGCTCCACCGTCAGCGACGGAAACTTGCGCGCCAGCTCTTCGCAGCGGGTCCAGTGGGTGGCAACGCGGCAGCCGTCGAGCACGCCGCTGGCGGCCAGCAAGAAAGCGCCGGTACACACCGAGGCCATGCGCCGGGTGTACCGTTTTTTTTCTCGCACCCAGTCGACCAGCGCCGGATCTTCAGCAGCCCCGTAAACGCCCCAGCCCCCGGCGATCACCAGGGTGTCGCCGGGCGTGTCGGCAGACGGCAGCGGCTCGGCCAGCAGCGCCAGGCCGGCGGAGGTCATCACCGGCGCTGCCTGGGCAGCGATCACCGACACCGCATAGGGCAACGGCAAGCCGCGCTGGCGAGCCAGGTCGTTGGTGGAGGCAAACACTTGCAACGGCCCGGTCACGTCGAGCACTTGGGCGTTATCGAAAGCGAGGATGTGAACGATCCGAGTCATGATTGGCGTGATCTGTGGGCTCAATGGCGAATACGCCAAAGCCTAGGCCTCTAGAGTGGAGCCGTCCACCCCTCTTTCGGAGCTTCATACATGACCTTGCAGATCGGCTTTCTGTTGTTCCCTGGCATCCAGCAGTTGGACTTGACCGGCCCCTACGACGTGCTGGGCTCGCTGCCGGATGTGCAACTGCACCTGGTGTGGAAAGACCTTGCGCCGATCACCTCCAGTACCGGCATGGTGTTCACGCCGACCATGACCTATGCCGACTGCCCGCGCCTGGACGTGATCTGCGTACCCGGTGGCGCCGGCGTGGGTGCCTTGATGGAAGACCCGCAAACCCTGGACTTCCTCAACGCCCAGGCACTCACGGCGCGCTATGTGACGTCGGTGTGCACCGGTTCGCTGGTGCTCGGCGCGGCAGGCCTGCTGCGCGGTCGCAAGGCCACCACCCACTGGGCGTATCACCATCTGCTCGCCCCGCTCGGCGCTATCCCGGTGCAGGCGCGTGTGGTGCGTGACGGCAACTTGTTCACCGGGGGCGGCATCACGGCCGGGATCGACTTTGCCCTGACCCTGGCCGCCGAGCTGTACAGCGAGGCTGCCGCACAGCTGGTGCAATTGCAGATTGAATACGCGCCAGCGCCACCGTTCGACGCGGGCAGCCCGGACACCGCGCCCAGGCATGTGCTGGAAGAGGCCCAAAAACGCACGACGGAGTCGCGTCGGGTACGCGGTGAAATTGTCGCCCGGGCGGCAGCGCGGTTGGGCTGACACGCAGCCTCAGGCTGGGCGTGACATCACTGCCAACCGCGCAGCCAATAGCATCAATACCGTCGCCAGGCCCCACTTTTGGAGCCTGGCGCTCTGGGCGCGGCCGGCAAAAAAACGGCTGAGCGCACCGCCGAAAAAACCCAGCAAGGCATGAAACACACTGGCGATCAGGGTCAGGACGCCCCCCAACACCAACAGCTGCAGGGCGATGGACCCTGCCTCGGGCCTGACGAACTGGGGCAGGAATACCATGAAAAACAGCAGTGCCTTGGGATTGAGCAGACTGTTGAACATGGCCTGCAGGAACACTTGCCCCAGACGCACACGACGGACCTGGGCCATATCCAGACCGGAATTTTTCTGCAGCGTCTTATAGGCCAGCCACAACAAGTAGACCACCCCGGCGTAGCGAATCAGATCGAACGAAGGCGGCCAACTGGCGACCAACGCAGTCAAGCCGGTGGCGGTCAATACCGTCAGCAGCACATCCGCTACGCAAATCCCCAGGGTCGAAGCCAGACCACCACGCCAGCCATAACTCACACCATGACTGATCACAAAAGCCATGTTCGGCCCCGGGGATAACAGCAACAGCAAAACAGCGCCTGAAAAAACCGCCAGGGTTGCCAAGTCGATCATGCTCGCGCCTTCCAGCCAGGAAAGCCCTCAGATTAATCGGCTGAGCGTGTGCCCACAAAAAATTGTGCTGGATACATTCATCACCCTCAGCAACACCGGCAGGACATTCAGTGCGCCCTCCCCCTGCTGTCCCTTCTTCCTACCACCTTTATAAAAAGGTTTTCCATCCGCACAGGAAAATTCTCACATTTGTTCCTACACTCAGAACCACACCCCGCCACCGAGTGTCCGAACAAGGAATGTCAACAAAATGACACACACAAGACAAATTAAAGTGTCTGGAATGCCGCTTCCGAGAAAAAGTCAAGTTATTGACTAATCCACTCAAAGGACACATCCTTTAGCCACTGCCCCTACAAACTTCCTTCATTTGGATGGCTTCACGTGGATGAAATAGTTGCGTTTTACCCAGAGTAGCCGTCGTTCGATTTGCCCCTGATAAGCAATCAAACCACCGAGCCAAAGAGTCTGGAGTGCAATGAGGGATGTCTGTATGCGAGAGAAGTCGTCAGTCGATAGCCTGTTTTTGACACGTGCCGGTTTCATTGAGTTTTTTGTTGTTTTTGTCAAATTGGTCCACGGACTGACTGCGATCTTGCCGCCGCTGATCCTGGTGCTTTTCCTCGACCCGATGGCCCCTGAACTGCGCGCCCACTTCCTTGGCCTGCTGCTGTTTTTCGCGATCCTGACCATCATTCTGTTTCAGGCCTTGGGCATTTATTCGGAAGATCTTTTCAGCAATCGCCTGCGCCTGCGCACCAGTATCGTGGCGTGGTCCGCGGCGTTCTGCATCTTGCTGTTCATGTACCAGATCCTGCAGTTCTTCCCGCAGTTGACCCCGCGCAACCTGGCGGTCTGGTACATCGCCAGCCTGGGTTTGTTCTGCGTGGAACGCCTGGGGATGCTGCGCCTGTATCGCAACCTGATGCGCAAGGGCAAATACTTGCAACGCACGGTGATCCTGGGGTTCACCGACACCGCCGTACACGTGGCCGACCACCTGCAACGCAACGGTGATATCCGCTCCGGCCTGATCGGCTTCATCGACGACCGTACCGAGCGTATTCCCAAGGAACTCAGCAACCTGCCCTTGCTGGGCAACACCCGAGACCTGGAAAAACTGATCCGCGCCGAGCAGGTCAACCAAGTGATGATCTGTCTGCCCTGGGCCGCCGAGCAACGTATCCACGGGCTGGTCAATCGTCTGCGGCAGATGTCGGTGAACGTGATGCTGGTGCCCGACATGGCCGCCCTGCGCTATGGCCACAGTCGCATCACCGACGTGGGCGGAATCCTGATGTTCAATACCTCGCAATTGCCGTTGCGCGGTTGGTCACCCTTCATCAAGCGCTGTGAGGATTTGCTGCTGGCCAGCCTGACATTGGTAGTGCTGTCCCCGGTGATGCTTATCACGGCTCTTGCGATCAAGCTCGACTCCAAGGGCCCGGTGCTGTTTCGCCAGAACCGCTACGGCTACAACGACAACGAGATCCGCGTGTTCAAGTTCCGCTCGATGTTCACCGACCAGAGCGACTTCACCGCTGAACAACAAACCACCCGCAAAGACCCGCGCATCACACGCGTGGGCCGCATCATCCGCAAGACCAGCATCGATGAGCTGCCGCAGTTGTTCAACGTACTGCAGGGCAATATGTCCATGGTCGGCCCGCGTCCCCATGCCACGGCGACGAAAGCGGCAGGCATTCCGTTTGAAGTGGCGGTGAGCGAATACAGTTCGCGGCATCGGGTCAAGCCGGGCATTACCGGTTGGGCGCAGATCAACGGCTACCGGGGTGAGACTGACACCCTGTTCAAAATCCAGAAACGTGTCGAGTACGACCTGGAGTACATCTCCAAGTGGTCCGTGTGGTTTGACCTGTACATCGTTTTCATGACGGTCCCTGCCGTCCTTTCCACCAAGGAAGTCTATTGATGAATACCCTCAACGGATTAATTCCCTGCATTATTTCCGGTGGTTCGGGCACACGGCTGTGGCCAGTGTCCCGGCAGAACATGCCCAAGCCCTTCATGCGCATGCGCGATGGCCAGAGCCTGCTGCAAAAGACCTTCCAGCGCGCAGCCAAACTGCCCGGCGTGGAAAGTGTCCTGACGGTGACCAACCGCGACCTGCTGTTCCGCACCCTGGATGACTACCGTGGGGTGAACAAGGCCCACCTGCCCCTGGACCTGCTGCTGGAACCGTTCGGCCGTAACACCGCCGCCGCCATCGCCGTTGCTGCGTTGCACGTGCAGGAGCATTTCGGCGACGCCGCCCAGTTACTGGTGATGCCCGCCGACCATTTGATCTTGAATGAAGTCGCGTTCGCCGAAGCCGTGACCCAGGCCCGCGACCTGGCCGAAGCTGGCTACCTGGTGACCTTCGGCATCCAGCCCGACCACCCGGAAACCGGCTTTGGCTACATCGAAAAAGGTGAAGCCCTGAGCACCGGCAACCGGGTCAAACGCTTTGTCGAAAAACCCGACCTGGCCACCGCCCAAGGCTACCTCGACGGCGGCAAGCACCTGTGGAACGCCGGCATGTTCTGCTTCAAGGCCAGCACCTTGGTGGACGAACTGGCCGTCCATGCACCTGACGTGTTGGCGGCTGCAAAAGCGGCGTTGGAACACAGCCAACACCTGCAGAACAAGACGTCACGCCAGCGTGAACTGGACCCGGATGCGTTCGGCACCGCGCCGGATATCTCCATCGACGTGGCGCTGATGGAAAAGTCCAAACAGGTGGCGGTGGTGCCCTGCGACATCGGCTGGAGCGATATCGGTTCCTGGGAAGCCCTGCGCCAACTCACTCCCAGCGACGCCCATGGCAACCAAGTCAACGGTGAAGCAATCCTGCATGACGTGCACAACTGCTACATCGACTCGCCCAAGCGCGTGCTCGGTGCCGTAGGCGTAAAAGACCTGATCATCGTCGACACCCCCGACGCCCTGCTGATTGCCGATGCCAATCGCAGCCAGGATGTGCGCTACATCGTCGCCGAACTCAAGCGTCAGAACCATCCGGCGTTCAGCCTGCACCGCACGGTCACGCGGCCTTGGGGCACCTACACCGTGCTGGAAGAAAGCAGCCGATTCAAGATCAAGCGCATCGTCGTCAAGCCACAAGCTTCGCTGTCGTTGCAAATGCATCACCACCGCAGCGAACACTGGGTGGTGGTCAGCGGCGCGGCACAAATCACCAACGGCGACCGTGAATTCCTGATCAACGCCAACGAGTCCACCTATATTCCGGCCGGGCACAAACACCGCTTGACCAACCCCGGCATCATCGATCTGGTGATGATCGAAGTGCAGAGCGGCGAGTACCTGGGCGAAGACGACATCGTGCGTTTCGACGACATCTATGGGCGCGCCCCTGCAGAAGTGAAGAAATAATATGCGCACCGCGCTGATCATCCCGACCCGCAACGCCTCCAGCCACCTCGCGCGGCTGCTGCCTGCGCTGAAGATGCAGACTGTGCAACCGGACGAGATGCTGGTGGTCGATAGCGCCTCCAGCGACGACACCGTGGCGCGCTTTCGCGAATTCGGCGCGCGAGTCGAGGTGATCGACGCACGGGACTTCAACCATGGCGGCACACGGCGTTGGGCCAGTGAGCAAGTGGATGGGGACGCGCTGATCATGATGACCCAGGACGCGATCCCGGCCGACCCCGAGACCTTCGCCAACCTGTTGCACGAACTGCAGGAAGACCCGCTCAACGGCGTGGCTTACGGCCGGCAACTGCCGCACCCCGACGCCGGGGTGTTGGGCGCGCAATCGCGGCATTTCAATTACCCGGACCAGAGCCGTAGCAAAAGCCTGGCCGATGCAGCGGAGCTGGGGATCAAGACCTGCTTCAGTTCCGACTCGTTTTCAGTGTACCGACGCAGCGCATTGCAGGCCGTCGGCGGCTTCCCCGTCGACGTGATCGGCAGCGAAGACGCCTACGTGGCCGCGCGCATGCTGCTCGACGGCTACAACGTGCGCTACGCCGCCTCCGCGCGGGTGTATCACTCCCACGATTACCGGCTCCTGGATGAGTTCCACCGCTACTTCGACATCGGCGTGTTCTACGGCCGCGAGCCGTGGATTCGCCAGGCATTCGGCGATGCCGGCGGTGAAGGTAAACGCTATGTACTGGCTGAGCTGGCGGCATTGCGCGCAGCCGGTGCATTGCACCGCGTACCCGAAGTTCTGGTGCGCAGCGCGTTCAAGTTGCTCGGCTACCGGCTGGGCCATCTGGAACGTCGGCTCCCCATCGCCCTCAAGCGGCGCATCAGCATGTTCCCCGGTTATTGGAGGTGAGCACATGACCCACAGGAAGTCCCCCTTGATGAAACGAACCTTGCTCGTCCTGGCCATGATGGCCTTGGCCGCCTGCAATACGCCTGCACGCATCGTCCCACCGGACAACAAGACGGTTGAGGACGGCAAGCGCGCCCTCGACCAATTGGCCCAACTGCCACCCGCCGTGGAACGCATCCGCGTCGGCGACCAGTTGCGCATCGTGCGGGATGCCGGGGAAATGCCGACGCTGTCGGCGTTCAACGTCAGCACCATCTATGAGCTAACGCTGTACACGGTGCAGACCGACGGCAAGATCAATTACCCGTTCCTGGGACCGATCCAGGTCGCCGGACGCCAACCATCGGAACTGGCCACGGAGCTGAGCAACAAGCTCGCGCCGGTGTATCGCGAGCCACGGGTGACGGTGAACATCAACCAGGCACCGGGTAACTCGGTGATCGTCGGTGGCGCGGTGAATAACCCGACGGCGGTGCCGATTGGCACGGCCAACACCCTGGAGCAGGCGATTGTCGGTGCCGGTGGGGTCAACCCATCGGGCAACGCAAGCATGGTCGCACTGCTGCGCGAAGATGCCCAGGGCGCCTACCACGCTTACTTCCTGGACTTCAGCCAGTACCTCAAGACCGGGCCCAACGGGCGCAAACAAGTGCACTTGCAACGGGGTGATGTGGTGTTCGTGCCCAAATCCAACGTGGGCGAGCGCATCCAAGGGGTGGATACCTACTTGAACCAATTGATTCCGTTCACCAAATCCATTGGGGTTGGCTACAACTACACCAAAACCAGCGGCGGCAGTAACTAAAGGAGCGACATCCCATGATCGAGATCCGTTCTTTTCGTGATCTTTTACGCCTGTTCTTCATCTTCCGGCATGAATTCAAACTGGCGGCCGTCGCGGCCCTGGTGATCATGTTGCTGGGAGCCTTCCTGCTGCCGGCCAAGTACGAATCCACCGCGCGCCTGTTGGTCAAGCCGGGGCGCGATTCCACCTTGCCGATTGAGATCAGCAACCGCCAGGCGCTGGTTATGCCCAGCACCCAACGCGACCCGATTGTCGACGAGGAGCGCTTGCTCACCGGTCGCCCGATCGTGCGCTCGGTGGCCGAGCACTACCTGGAAGTGATTGAAAATGCGCCGCCGCCGGAAGGCTTCTGGAAGCGCACCAAGTACTACGTCAAAAACGGCATCGGTGCTGTGTTCGACGGCGTGCGCGTGGTGCTGGAAACCGTCGGTATCCTCGAAAAAACCACCCCGGTGGAACGCCTGGCCGCCAGCCTTGAGAAAAACTTCGAGGTGAGCCACGCAGCGGGTTCCACGGTGATGGATATCAGCTTCCGTTGGAGTGACCCGGAAGTGGCCCAGGCTGTGGTCAAGAATTGGGTCGAGACCTATATCAGCGAACGCACCCAGGCCCTGGGCCGCAAGAGCCTCTACGCGTTCTATGAAGGCCAGGTGAACACCAGCGCTACTGAGATCAATAGCTATAAACAACAGATCCTCACCCACCTCAACGAGATCGGCGCGGCGAGCATCACCGACCGCCTGGAGGACTTGTCCGAGCGTATCAATGTGCTGCGCGGCGAGACCTTCAATACCACCCGCCTGATCGCCTCTTCCGACAGCGCCCTCGAGAGCACCCGCAACCAGCTCAAGAGCCAGCCCAAGGAAGTGACCACGGTTCGCCAGATCGCCCTGAACCCGCAGCAACAGGACTTGCGTCGCCTGCTTAACCAGAAGCTGCTGGAAAAGGCCGACATGATGCGCACCTACACCGACAACGCGCCGCCGGTCAAAGCGTTGGACGCGTCGATCCGTGCGATGCAGGCTCAGGTCGCCAGTGAAAGCAACACGGTGCAAAGCTCGGAAAACCGTGCGCCGAACACCCTGGAGATCCACTTGCAGCGCGTGCTGCTGGATGAGTCGAGCAACAACCTTGCGTTGCGTACTCAGTTGGTGCAGCAACAGAAGCAGTTGGTCAACCTCGAAGCCCAACGCAAGCAAGCCCTGGAGATTGAACCGGAGCTGGCGCGCCTTTCCCGTGAGTTGAGCGCCACCGAGCGCAACTACGCGCTGTATGTGGACAACCTGGAAAAGTCGCGCATCGACCGTGAACTGGATAACAGCCAGATCAGCAACATTGCGGTGATCGAAGAAGCCACCCTGAACCCGGGTCGCGTCTTCCCGAAAACCCTGGTGATGCTGGTGTTGGCGATCCCGTTTGCCATCGTCGTCGGCCTTCTGGTGATCTACCTGTGCTACTTGCTGGACCAGCGCATTCACGACGGCGGTCTGGTGGAGCGCAAGTTCGGCTTACCACTGTGGACCACCCTGCCGGAGCTGGACACCAGTACCGCCCAGAGCACCAACGCGTTCAATGCAAGCATTTACCGCCTGTACGGTTTGCTGCAACTGGACCGTATTGCCGAACAGGGCATGACCCTGGGCTTGACCTCGGCGCGCCACGGTGAAGGCGTGACCTTTGTGGTCGAGCAATTGCGCCAATTGCTACAGGAGAACGGCATTAGCGTGCGGGTCGGCGGTGCGGGACCGGCGGCGCCGGGTGAACTGGTGCTGCTGGATGCATCGGCGCTGCTGGATAACCGCGATGCGTTCGTCACACTGCGCCGCGCCGACCTGATCGCGCTGGTGGTGGAAGCGCAAAAGAGCACGGTGCCGGTGGTGGAACATGCCTTGTCGATCCTCAACACGGCGTTTGGCAAAGTGGACGGCATCATCATCAACCGGCGTAAGTTCGAAGTGCCGGCCAAGGTGCTGCAGAACATCGCCAAATACCGGGGGGCGTTCTGATGCGCATCGCCCTGCTTGCCCCATTGCCGCCAGAAAAGAACGGGATCGCCGACTACGCGAACCATTTCAAGACGGCCTTGGAGCAACTGGGGGTGACGGTGGTGACACCGTTGAGCGGCGTGGCAGGCAACAGCGCGGCCATCAAGCAAGCCATCGCTGCGTTCGATTGGCAAGGTGTGGACCTGGTCCACGCCGAGCTGGGCGGTGGGCGACTGGGGGAGTTCCTGGCCTTGCGCGAATTGCGCAAGGTGTTCCCCAAGCTACCACTGACCGCGACCGTGCATGACCCGGAGCGTATCGTCTGGCGCCGGGAGCACCTGCCCTTCCCACTGAACCTGTTGGAGCGTTTGCCCAGCCCACTGCCCCAGGCGGCAGTGGTACTTGCCGATCCGCTGACCTTGCGCGAAGAGCGCCAGGTCGCCCATGACCTGACCCGGCTGGTCACCCTCACCCGCCTGGGTGCCGACTGCCTGAGCGAACGCATGCGCCTGCCCGTCGGCAAAGTGGCCGTGATCAACCATGCCAACCTGGCAATTGCGCCGGCAGCATTGCCGTCGCTGGACACCTTGCACCTGCTGTATTTCGGTTTTATCTACCGTGGCAAAGGTATTGAAGACCTGTTGCAGGCCCTGGCCGCCGTCTTCAAGCAAGCCCCCCAATTGCGTGACCGTGTGCGCCTGACCCTGGCCGGTGGCACTGCCGCCGAAATGGCGTTCGGCGCAGGCGGTAATTACCTGGAACAGTTGAACAGCCAGATCGCCGACCTCGGCCTGGCGGGTTCCATCGACTGGCGGCTGAACCTGCCGGCCAGCGAGATTGCCCAGACGATTCAGGCTCACCATGTCATGGTGCTGCCGTATCGTGAATCGAAAAAACTCGGCCTGCTGGGGCGCCAGCGTGGCACCAGTGGCGCATTGTCCTGGGCTGCAGCGTGCGGGCGCGGGGCGATTACATCAGATGCGCGCGCGTTTGCCGAAGAGGTCGCCAGCGGCAATGGTGCGATCTACCCTCAGGGCGATGTGTCTGCGCTGAGCGATCAACTGCTGCGCCTCGCACATAGGCCGACCTTGGCCAGGGACTGGGCCGAGCGCGCCGGGGAAATCGGCCGCGAACGCCTATGGCCGTTGACCGCGCAGAAGTTCAAGCAACTCTTTGAACAAGCCATTGCAGGAGGCAGTTATGGCGCGTAAAAGGACGTGGTTCGCGACCCTGGTCGTGGTCGCCGCCCTCGGCATGGCGGCCTTTATGTGGGGACGTCAGGCCGATGCCGAGAGCCATGTGCTCAAGGGCAACAAGGTGGTGGTATGGAAGGACTTCCTGGGGGTGAACGCGCAGTTCCTGTGGTTCAGCCCCGAGCGTTATCAGAAGCAGATCGACCGCCTCAAGGCCCTGGGCCTGGAGTGGGTGCGCCTGGACCTGCACTGGGACCAACTGGAAACCGCCGAGAACCAGTACAACGT
>NZ_JBOICG010000663.1:0-7456 GCF_050739995.1 Pseudomonas sp.
CCTATCCACTGCGCCAGATGAAACTGATCATCGTCGGCGATGGCCCACAGCGGGCAATGATGGAGAAGGAACTGCCCGAGGCGATTTTCTGCGGCACCCTGCGCGGTGAAGAGTTGGCCCGGCATTACGCGTCGGGTGACGTGTTCCTGTTCCCCAGCCTGACCGAAACCTTCGGTAATGTAGTGTTGGAAGCCATGGCCTCAGGGTTGGGCGTGGTGGCTTACGACCAAGCGGCCGCCACGCAACATATTCGTCATGGCTACAACGGCGTGCTGGCGATGCCCGGGGACGAGAACGCGTTTTGCGAGGCTGCCAATTGGTTGCTGGAGGATGCAGAGAGTTTGCGACGCATGCGTTTGAATGCGCGCCAACATGCAAGCCGCCAAGGCTGGCCAGCGATTATCGAGCAATTCGAACGCCAGTTACGCGGTGTATGCAAGGACGGGCATCCGGTGCCCGCCCTGTCGCCTCTTACACCAGGGTCATCAACGCCTCACGACTGAACGGCAGGATGTCGCCTTCGCGACCTTCACGCACCTTCAACGCCCAATCCGGGTCAACCAGCAAGGCTCGGCCCACGGCCACCAAGTCGAACTCATCGTTGTTCAGACGCTCCAGAAGCTTTTCCAGACTGGCCGGTTGCGCGACCTTGTCGGTGTTGACCATGAATTGAAGGAACTCGCCGTCCAGGCCGACACTGCCCACGGTGATGGTCGGCTTGCCGGTCAGTTGGCGCGTCCAGCCGGCCAGGTTGAGGTCCGAGCCTTCGAATTCCGGCTCCCAGAAACGACGGGTGGAGCAGTGGAAAATATCCACGCCCGCGTCAGCCAGAGGCTTGAGGAATTCACCCAACGCCTCAGGCGTTTGCACCAGACGTGCGGTGTAATCCTGCTGCTTCCACTGGGAAAACCGGAAGATGATTGGAAAGTCTGGGCCCACGGCGGCACGGGTGGCCTGGATCAGCTCGATGGCAAAGCGCGAGCGGTTGGCCAGGCTACCGCCATATTCGTCGGTGCGCTGGTTGCTGCCTTCCCAGAAGAACTGGTCCACCAGGTAGCCATGGGCGCCGTGGATCTCCACACCGTCCATGCCGATGCGCTGGGCATCCTTGGCGGCTTGGGCGAAGGCGTTGATCACGTCCTTGATGTCTTGAGTGGTCATGCCGTGGACGACCACATTGCCATCCTTGAGTTTTTCCATCGGCCCGTAGGCGGGCACGCTGGCATCTGGTTCAGTGCCAATACGGCGAACGCTGCCCACGTGCCACAACTGTGGAACGATTTTTCCGCCTTCGGCGTGCACCGCGTCGACCACCTTCTTCCAGCCGGCCAAGGCCGCTTCACCGTAGAAATGCGGAACGTTGGGGTAGCCATTGGAAGCCTGATGGCCGACCACGGTGCCTTCGGTAATGATCAGGCCAACACCGGCGGCGGCGCGACGGCGGTAATACTCGATGACCTTGGAATTGGGCACGCCACCCGGCGAGAACGAGCGAGTCATCGGCGCCATGACTACGCGAGTCGACAGTTGCAATGCACCGAGCTGGAACGGTTTGAACAAGGCTTGGACAGGCATGGGGCACTCCACGGAAGACGGGGTTTATGATGTGGATAATATGAGGTGCGCACGACGCTGAACAGCATTATTGATCTGGGTGATTAAGGGGTAAAAGTGATGGCCGGTTGGGGCTGCTTCGCAGCCCAGCGCGGGCGGTGCGACGATTCGACAAGCCCGCTCACTACAACTGCGGCGTTTAGCTCAGGGCTTTTTCGATGGCCTGGACGATCGTCGGATCATCCGGCGCTGTACGTGGAGAGAAGCGCGCCAGTACACGCCCATCCTTGCCCAACAGGAATTTTTCGAAGTTCCAGGTGATATCCCCAGGAAACTCCGCGCCCTCGCCCGCCAGCAAGCGGTAGAGCTGGTGGCGATCATGACCATTGACGTCAAGCTTGCTGCCCAACGGAAACGTCACGCCGTAGTTGAGACTGCAGAACTCCCGGATCTCTTCCTCGGTGCCCGGCTCCTGGCCCGCAAACTGGTTGCATGGCAAGCCAAGCACGGTAAACCCCTGGTCCTTGTACTGCTGATAGAGGTTTTCCAACGCCGCGTATTGCGGGGTCAAGCCACATTTGGAGGCCACGTTGACCACCAATACCACTTGCCCCTTGAAAGGTGCCAGCGGCAGCTCGTGTCCGTCTAAAGCTTTGAGTTTCAAGTCGTGGAAAGCGCTCATGACGAACTCCAGATATCCCATGTTCTTTGCATTACGGCCCTTCGAGATTACAACTCGCAAGTCTGCAATCATAGACGCCGATGACAAAACTTGCCTGCGGACTACTGAGCGGTCGGCCACGGCAAAATCGGAATCGCGGTCACCGCATTCTGCGGGCTGCCTTCGATCAAGCGGTCGCTGTACACCAGGTAAACCAAGGTATTGCGCTTCTTGTCGAGGAAGCGCACCACCTGCATGGTCTTGAACACCAGGGAGGTACGCTCCTTGAACACCTCGTCGCCGTCCTTGAGCTCGCCCTTGAAGCGAATCGGCCCCACCTGGCGGCAGGCGATAGAGGCTTCGGCACGATCTTCAGCAAGACCCAACCCGCCTTTCACACCGCCAGTCTTGGCACGCGACAGGTAGCAGGTCACGCCATCCACCTTGGGGTCATCAAACGCCTCGACCACAATGCGGTCGTTGGGGCCGACAAACTTGAACACCGTCGACACCTGGCCGATCTCTTCGGCCGAGGCCAGCAACGGCATGGCCAGCAGTAGGCCAAACAATCCCTTCATGACACGCATTGTGTATTCCTTTGGTTAGACCAGGATCAGGTTATCGCGGTGAACCAGTTCCGGTTCAGCCATGTAACCCAATAGTCCGACAATCGAATCAGACGATTGTCCAATGATTTTCTGCGCTTCCAGGGCGCTGTAGTTGGCCAGGCCACGGGCGATCTCACGACCATCGGGCGCGACACACACCACCATCTCGCCACGGCGGAAGCTGCCTTGCACCAACTTGACGCCCACCGGCAGCAAGCTCTTGTTGCCTTGGGACAACGCCGACACGGCGCCGTCGTCCAGCACCAAGGTGCCGCGGGTTTGCAGATGACCGGCCAGCCACTGTTTGCGCGCCGCCAGCATGCCGCGCTCCGGCGACAACAGTGTGCCGATGCGTTCGCCAGCCTTGAGGCGGTCCAACACACGCTCCAGGCGCCCGCCGACGATGATGGTGTGGGCACCGGAGCGTGCAGCCAGGCGCGCCGCTCGCAGCTTGGTCTGCATACCGCCACGGCCTAGCGCACCGCCGACACTGCCGGCCACGGCGTCCAGCGCCGGGTCATCGGCGCGGGCTTCGTAGATCAACTGGGCATCGGGGTTGTTACGTGGGTCGGCATCGAACATGCCGTCGCGGTCGGTGAGGATCACCAGCAGGTCGGCTTCCACCAGGTTGGCCACGAGAGCGGCCAGGGTGTCGTTGTCGCCGAAGCGGATTTCGTCGGTGACCACCGTGTCGTTTTCGTTGATCACCGGGATGACCTTGAGCTCCACCAGCGCACGCAGGGTGCTACGGGCGTTCAGGTAGCGCTTGCGGTCCGACAGGTCGTCGTGGGTCAGCAGGATCTGCGCCGTGTGGCGACCGTGCTCGGCAAAGCTGGACTCCCAGGCTTGCACCAGGCCCATCTGGCCGATGGCGGCGGCGGCTTGCAGCTCGTGCATCGCGCTGGGTCGCGCGGTCCAGCCGAGGCGGCTCATCCCGGCGGCAACGGCCCCGGACGACACCAGCACCAACTCCACACCGGCCTCATGCAAGGCCACCATCTGCTCGACCCAGACGCTCATGGCTGCGCGATCCAGCCCCTTGCCATCCGCCGTCAGCAACGCACTGCCGATCTTTACGACCCAGCGCTGCGCACCTGTCACTTTGCTCCGCATCATCTTCAACCTTAGATTGAGGGCTGCGCGACCCAGCGCGGCCCGTAACGTTATACCCGGATACCAAAACGCCGCTCCAGGGAGCGGCGTTCAAGTTTATCGCAACGAATCAGTCGCGCACGTAAATGATTTCAGGACCGTCCTCATCATCCACGTCTTCTTCGTCCCAATCATCGTCGCCGATGTCATGGACCGACTTCACGCCACTGCGGCGCAGGGCACGCTGATCATCCAGAGCCTGCAACTGGGCACGGGCTTCGTCTTCGATGCGCTGGTCAAGTTCGGCCAGTTCGGCCTTGAACACTGGATCGGCCGCCAGGCGGTCGGCACGGTCTTCCAGGTAGCGCATGATGTCGCGGGTCAGGCGCTCAGTACCTTCTTTGGCAATGGCCGAGATCACGTAGACCGGACCTTCCCACTCCAGGCGCTCGACGATTTCCTT
Organism: Pseudomonas sp.; assembly: GCF_050739995.1. Taxonomy (GTDB): domain Bacteria; phylum Pseudomonadota; class Gammaproteobacteria; order Pseudomonadales; family Pseudomonadaceae; genus Aquipseudomonas. Next base: position 4,379 of record NZ_JBOICG010000663.1, read on the forward strand.
GACGCGCTCCTCGTGCTCTTCTTCGAGGATCTGGTCGCACTTGTTCAGCACCAGCCAGCGATCACGCTCAGCCAGGGACGGGCTGAACTTGGTCAGCTCGCTGACGATCACTTCGGCGGCATCCGGTGCGCTGGTGTCATCCAGCGGCGCCATGTCGACGAGGTGCAGCAGCAAACGGGTACGCGACAAGTGCTTGAGGAAGCGAATACCCAAGCCTGCGCCATCGGAAGCCCCTTCGATCAGGCCAGGAATGTCGGCGATTACGAAGCTTTTCCAACGGTCGACGCTGACCACGCCTAGGTTCGGCACCAAGGTGGTGAACGGGTAGTCGGCGACTTTCGGCTTGGCGGCAGAAACCGAACGGATGAAGGTGCTTTTGCCAGCGTTCGGCAGACCCAGCAGGCCTACGTCGGCGAGTACTTTCATTTCCAGCTTGAGGTCACGCTGCTCGCCCGGCTTGCCTGGCGTGGTCTGGCGTGGCGCACGGTTGGTACTGGACTTGAATCGGGTGTTACCCAGACCGTGCCAGCCGCCCTGTACAACCATCAGCTTCTGGCCGGCCTTGGTCAGGTCGCCAATCACTTCCTGGGTAGCGGAGTCGATGATCGTGGTGCCAACCGGCACACGCAGTACCAGGTCTTCGCCTTTTTTACCGGTGCAGTCGGTGCTGCCACCGTTGGAGCCACGCTCGGCATCGAAGTGCCGGGTGTAACGGTAGTCGACCAGGGTGTTGAGGTTTTCGTCGGCCATCATGTAGATGGAACCGCCATCACCGCCGTCACCGCCGTTTGGGCCACCGTTTTCGATGAATTTTTCGCGACGGAAACTCATGCAACCGTTACCGCCGTCGCCTGCTTTTACTCGGATGGAAACTTCATCAACGAACTTCATAACAAAACGCCTCTCGTCGCATGGACGAGCTTAAGAAACCAAGACATAAGACTCTTGCAAAAATGAGCGCAGCGACCTCAAGCAACGACCGCAAATCCTGCTGCTCTCGCCGATTACAAACAGCTTTGCAAGAGACTCACTCCACAAACGAAAAAGCCCCGTCGCAAGACAGGGCTTTTCCAGCGATCTCGCAATTAAGCTGCGACAACGCTCACGTAACGGCGGTTGAACGCGCCTTTTACTTCAAACTTGATCACGCCTTCGATTTTAGCGAAGAGGGTGTGATCTTTACCCATGCCTACACCGTAACCGGCGTGGAATTGGGTGCCGCGCTGACGCACGATGATGTTGCCCGGAATGATTTTCTGGCCGCCATACATCTTCACGCCAAGGCGTTTGGCTTCTGAGTCGCGACCGTTACGGGTACTACCACCAGCTTTTTTGTGTGCCATGAGTCAATTCTCCTAGTGAGGAATTAGGCTGAAATTAAGCCTGAATACCGGTGATTTTGATCTCGGTGTACCACTGGCGGTGGCCCATACGCTTCATGTGGTGCTTACGACGACGGAACTTGATGATGCGGACTTTATCGTGACGACCTTGGGAGATCACTTCAGCCACAACGGTAGCGCCAGCAACAACTGGAGCGCCGATGTTCACGTCATCGCCATTGGCGACCAACAGAACGCGATCAAAGGTAACGGATTCGCCGGTAGCGACTTCCAGTTTTTCGATCTTCAGGTATTCACCTGGGGCGACTTTGTATTGCTTGCCACCAGTAACAATTACTGCGTACGACATGGTATTTCTCCGATAATCCTGCTCACCCAGCGCTTTATAAGAAAAGGTATTGGCTGGCATGGCTGCATGGGATGGACGTCCCGAATGCAATTGCGTAAGGCAGGTGCTGCCCAGGAAGTTCAGGGTGCGCGATTGTACGCAAGCTATAGAGGCCTTGCAAGTGGCCGCCAGTCGCCTTGAAAGCGTAGCGAGCGAAGGGAAGACAAGGAAAAAACAGGCGAGGAAGCGGAGTTTACTGGTTGTAAATGAGCATTCCGAGCCTGTTTTTGACGCAGGATTACGCGCGTAGAGCCGTAGGCTCCCAGCCTGCAGTAGCTTTCATGGCGACTGGGCGCGCCTTGACACCCGGGGGTCAGGGTCCTAGCATGCCGCGCAACCCTTCTGGAGCGACTGTCGCTGATGCAACCCCAAGCTTTCTACCGCGCGGTCGCGGACGATTTTAGCGCCGTCGACGGCATCATCAAGCAGCAGCTGACGTCTAAAGTGCCGCTGGTCTCCAAAATTGGCGACTATATTACGTCGGCGGGCGGTAAACGCCTGCGTCCTTTATTAGTGTTGCTGTGCGGCAAGGCCCTGGGTCGCGAAGGCGATGACCTGCGCCTGCTGGCAGCCACTATCGAATTCCTGCACACCGCCACCCTGCTGCATGACGACGTGGTCGACATGTCCGGCATGCGCCGTGGCCGCGAGACCGCCAATGCTATGTGGGGCAACGCCCCAAGCGTGCTGGTGGGTGACTTCCTGTACTCGCGCTCGTTCGAAATGATGGTCGAGCTGGGCTCGATGCCAGTGATGAAGATTCTTTCACAAGCCACACGCATCATCGCCGAGGGCGAAGTGTTGCAGCTGTCAAAGGTGCGTGACGCCAGCACCACCGAAGAAACCTACATGGAAGTGATTCGCGGCAAAACCGCGATGCTCTTCGAAGCCTCCACCCACAGCGCCGCTGCGCTGTGCGGCGCAACGGCCGAACAGGCCGAAGCCTTGCGCACCTTTGGTGATCACTTGGGCGTAGCATTCCAACTGGTCGACGACCTGCTCGACTACAAGGGCGACGCCGAGACCCTGGGCAAGAACGTCGGCGACGACCTGGCCGAAGGCAAGCCGACCCTGCCGCTGATCTACACCATGCGTGAAGGCACGCCGGAACAGGCTGCCCTGGTGCGCAAAGCGATCCAGAAAGGTGGAATCGAAGACCTGGAAGCCATCCGTGCAGCCGTGGAAGCTTCGGGTTCGTTGGACTACACCGCGCAACTGGCGCGTGACTACGTGGCCCGTGCCATTCAGTGCCTGGAAACCCTTCCCGCCAGCGAATACCGGGACGCTCTGGTCGAGCTGAGTGAGTTTGCGGTCGCGCGCACTCACTGATTGCGCACTGATTAATGT
>NZ_JBOICG010000664.1:0-1807 GCF_050739995.1 Pseudomonas sp.
GTACACACCTCATTACGATTTGGCGGTGATAAAGGCGGATGTGAAACGGTTGGGAAGGAAAGCATTCACCCGGACAGCAGAGGAATGTGGCGAGCGTCTTGGATTTGGCATCGAGGAAATGCAGGACGTTATTTATGAGTTGCGAAACTGGATGTTGTACAAGTCGATGACCACTTATGGAGACCATCGAGTATGGCAGGACGTGTACCACACCCACTCGAAAGGTAGGGAGATTTACATCAAGGTCACTTACCGCACAGACGGTAGACCTCCGGTGATCTCCTTCAAGGAGAAAAACCCATGACAAAGAAAGAGCTGTGCTACATCTGCGGGGCCCCCGATGCATTGAGTTATTACCAGGGCCGCAGCGAAACAATCAGAGTCAAAGATATGGAGCGTCGGATCGACAATCTTTCAGGCTGGGAGTGTGAGGTGTGTGGTGACGGATTCTGGGACCCAGAAAACGACAGTGCAGACCGCTACGGCAAAGCCAAGGAAGAATTGATCCTTGCCTTCCGACAAATCATCGGCGCCGAGATAAAACGCATCCGACGCAAGCTGCATCTTACGCAAAAAGAGGCCGTCGAACTGCTGTCGGGAGGCGGCCACAACGCGTTCTCACGCTACGAACGCGGCGAACTGCTTGCCCCCAAAACCCTGGTGTTACTGATGCGTTTGCTGGATCGTCACCCGCATTTGTTGGCTGACGCAAAAGCCCTGGCCGAGGGTGCAGACATGCGCGGTGCGTTCACGTACACCAAGCACGATAAGGCTGAAACGCTCAAAGCGTCCTAGCACCAAAAAATAAACCCGGCACCAGGCCGGGTTTATTTATTCAAACCTCGATCAATGCAAAATCTGGCTCAAGAACAACTTGGTCCGATCATTCTGCGGGTTGTCGAAGAAGTCATTCGGCGCCGCCTGTTCCACGATCTCGCCCTTGTCCATGAAGATCACGCGGTTGGCCACGGTGCGCGCAAAACCCATTTCGTGGGTGACGCACAGCATGGTCATGCCGTCTTCGGCCAGGCCAATCATGGTGTCCAGAACCTCTTTCACCATTTCCGGGTCGAGTGCCGACGTCGGCTCGTCGAACAGCATGATTTTCGGCTTCATGCACAACGCACGGGCAATCGCCACACGCTGCTGCTGACCACCGGACAACTGCCCGGGAAACTTGTGGGCCTGCTCCGGAATACGCACGCGCTCCAGGTAATGCATGGCGATTTCCTCGGCCTTGCGCTTGGGCATCTTGCGCACCCACATCGGCGCCAGCGTGCAGTTCTGCAGGATGGTCAGGTGCGGGAACAGGTTGAAGTGCTGGAACACCATGCCGACTTCGCGGCGGATCGCTTCGATCTGCTTGAGGTCGTTGGTCAGTTCCACGCCATCGACCACGATGCGGCCCTGCTGGTGCTCTTCCAGGCGGTTGAGGCAGCGAATGGTGGTGGACTTGCCCGAACCCGACGGGCCGCACAGCACGATACGCTCGCCCTGCTTGACGTTGAGGTTGATGTCTTTCAACACGTGGAACTGGCCGTACCACTTGTTGACGCCCTGCATCTGGATAATACCTTCAGGGCCCACAGGCTTTTTGATTGCTTCGCTCATAAAAGAACTCCTAACGCTTGTGGCCTGTGTCGAGCTTGCGTTCCAGATGCATGGAATAGCGCGACATACCAAAACAGAAAATCCAGAACACCAGGGCCGCGAACACGTAGCCTTCGGTGGCCATGCCCAACCATTTCGGGTCGGCGGCAGCTTGCTTGACGCTGTTGAGCAGGTCGAACAGGCCGATGATGATCAC
>NZ_JBOICG010000665.1:0-12103 GCF_050739995.1 Pseudomonas sp.
ATCGCCGTCGAGTTCGCGGGCATTTTCCATGGATTGGGCGCGCAAACCTCGCTGTTGTATCGCGGTGATCTATTCCTGCGCGGTTTTGACGGCGCGGTGCGCAAGCATCTGCAAGAAGAGCTGACGAAGCGCGGCCTGGACCTGCAATTCAACGCCGATATCGAGCGCATCGATAAGCAAGCCGATGGAAGCCTCAAGGCCACTCTGAAAGATGGTCGCGTAGTGGAGGCCGATTGTGTGTTCTACGCCACGGGTCGTCGTCCGATGCTGGACAACCTGGGCCTGGAAAATACTGGTGTCACGTTGGACAAGCGTGGTTTCGTTGAGGTGGATGACCTGTACCAAACCAGTGAACCTTCAATCTTGGCGATCGGCGATGTGATTGGTCGTGTGCAATTGACGCCGGTTGCCTTGGCCGAAGGCATGGCCGTAGCGCGCCGCCTGTTCAAGCCGGAGCAGTACCGCCCGGTGGATTACGCGATGATCCCGACGGCGGTGTTCAGCCTGCCGAACATCGGCACCGTCGGCCTGACCGAAGAAGAGGCGAAGAAGAACGGCCACAAGGTGCAGATCTTCGAAAGCCGCTTCCGTCCGATGAAGTTGACGCTGACTGACTGCCAGGAGAAAACCCTGATGAAGCTGGTAGTCGATGCCGACACCGACAAAGTCCTGGGTTGCCACATGGTCGGCCCGGACGCTGGCGAGATTGTCCAGGGCCTGGCGATCGCGCTCAAGGCGGGCGCGACCAAGCGGCATTTCGACGAGACTATCGGCGTGCACCCTACGGCGGCGGAAGAGTTCGTCACCATGCGCACGCCTGTGGCTGGGTGATCAGGCGTCGGGCGTTGCCTCTGGCTCCGTTACAGCGACGGCTGCCAGGTGCAATGCCTCGATGCTGGCCTGGGCCTTGATCAGGTCCAGCTCCAAGGTTTTGTTAGCCTGTTGGTATTCGTCGAGTACTTGTTGGCGTGACTGACTCTCAAGCAGCGCAACCCGCAAACGCTCCTGGAGCAGGGTGTGCTCGCTCTCAATCAGGTTGATCTGTTCGCTCAGCTTGAGCAGTTGGGCCTGTTCCTTGCGGTTTTGCTCGTGCTGAGCGGCCAACTCTTTCGACGTGACGCGATGCTCGATCAGCAGTCGCTCATTGTCGCGATGCAGTTGGGTGATTTCATCCTGTCGCACCAGGGCGCTTTGCTGGGCTTGACGCAGTTCCGCCTGGAGCTGTTGCAGTTGACCTTCGTGGCGTCGTTGCTCCTGCTCTCGCTGCTCCTTGACCGCGTTGCGATAGTGCTCAAGCGCATCGCGGGCGTGCAGGTGCTTGTCCTCCAGTGAGCGGATCTGCTCGTCCTTGTCGTTGATCCTCAACTCGTAGTCACTGCACGCCTGGCTGAGCCCCGCATTGCGAGTTTGCTCGGTCTGCAGGCTGGTGTTGGCGGTTTGCAGGGCCGCACTTTCTTCGGCCAGGGCAGTGCCCTGGATAGCGAATTGTTGCTTGAGTTGACTGTGCTCTTCTTCAAGCGTTTGTACTTGGGCGAGCAGGGCGGCTTTCTGTTGCTCGAATTGCGCCAGGGCCAGGTCGATAGGCTCTTGGGCCTTTTCTTTAAGGCGCTGGGCCAGGCGTGCGACCAGTTCGCCAAGCTCGTCATCCAGGGGCGCCTCGGTAATCGTCAGGCGGTTCTCGCTCTCATCCAGTTCTTTCAAATATCGATGAATCGTGGTTTTCGAGCCGGTGTTACCCATCTCGATACGCACTGCGTCAATGCTCGGGTTTTCGCCGCGGGCCAGGATGGCCAGGCGTGCCGTTTGAACTACTGCTTTGTTGATGCCGCCGCGAGCCATGGGGTCTCCATCGATTTGATAATGTGGTACATGGTATGTATATACATACTCTAACATGAATAAAAATCCGTTGAAATTCATGAATTAACAGATGGGATATTGGCGTATTATCCCGTGTCAAAGCCGTTTTGATCCCTGGAACGGCCACAGCAGTACGAATAGGGCCTTCATGAGCGATCTGGACCGTTATCTCAACGCCGCTACTCGCGATAACACGCGACGCAGTTATCGCGCCGCCATCGAGCACTTCGAAGTCACTTGGGGTGGATTCCTGCCAGCCACCAGCGATAGCGTGGCCCGCTACCTGGTGGCCTATGCCGGCGTGCTGGCGGTCAACACCTTGAAACTGCGCCTCTCGGCGTTGGCGCAGTGGCATACCAGCCAGGGGTTTGCGGACCCAACGAAAGCGCCGGTGGTGCGCAAGGTGCTCAAAGGCATTCGCGCCGTGCATCCCGCACAGGAAAAGCAGGCTGAGCCGCTGCAACTCATACACCTTGAACAGGTGATTGCTTCCCTCGACGCCGAAGCGAAGGACGCCAGCAATACCCAGGACATACCCCGCTTGCTGCGCGCCAAACGCGACACAGCCCTGATCCTGCTGGGGTTCTGGCGGGGGTTTCGCAGTGATGAATTGTGCCGCCTGGAAATCCAGCATGTGCGAGCGGTGCCGGGGGCTGGCATCACCCTGTATCTGCCGCGCAGCAAGAGCGACCGGGATAACCTTGGCAAGACCTATCAGACGCCAGCGCTGCTGCGCTTGTGTCCGGTACAGGCATACAACGAATGGCTCCGCGTGTCAGCCTTGGTGCGTGGCCCGGTGTTTCGTGGCATTGATCGTTGGGGCAATCTGGGGGAGGAGGGGTTGCACCCTAACAGTGTGATCCCGTTGCTGCGCCAGGCCCTGGAGCGTGCGGGTATTGCAGCTGACGCCTACACCAGCCACTCGTTGCGTCGGGGCTTCGCCACCTGGGCTCATCGCAGCGGCTGGGATTTGAAGTCATTGATGAGTTACGTCGGCTGGAGCGACATGAAATCTGCCATGCGCTATGTTGAGTCGACGCCCTTTCTCGGCATGACCTTGGCGACGTCGCCGGTGCTTTGAGATTTCTTCTATTAATACAGTCACCTGATAGAGAAAGCCAATCGTCAGCATCAGGTTTGCCAATGAGCCATCAGCCGAGAGAGTGGGTAGGATTCACTTCATCAACTTCTTAAGCCCTTCTACAAACCCTGACGGAGAGTCAACGATGCCTATCATCAACAGCCAAGTAAAACCGTTCAAAGCTACCGCATACAAAAACGGCAACTTCGTAGATGTGTCCGACGCCGACCTGAAAGGCAAGTGGTCCGTTGTGTTCTTCTACCCAGCCGACTTCACCTTCGTTTGCCCAACCGAGCTGGAAGACCTGGCTGACAACTATGCCGAGTTCCAGAAACTGGGCGTCGAGATCTACAGCGTGTCCACCGACACCCACTTTGCCCACGCTGCCTGGCACAACACTTCGCCAGCCATCGGCAAAATCCAGTACACCATGATCGGCGACCCAACCCTGACCATCTCCCGCAACTTCGACGTACTGATCGAAGAAGCTGGCCTGGCGGACCGCGGTACCTTCGTGATCAACCCAGAAGGTCAGATCAAGATCGTTGAACTGAACGACGGTGGTGTTGGCCGTGACGCTTCCGAGCTGCTGCGCAAAATCAAAGCCGCTCAGTACGTAGCTGCCCACCCGGGCGAAGTGTGCCCAGCCAAGTGGAAAGAAGGCGAGGCCACTCTGGCTCCGTCCCTGGACCTGGTCGGCAAGATCTAAGTCTATGAAGCATCAAGGGCGGATTACCGCACCTACTCAGTAAGCTGCACCGCCCTCAAAAACGCCCGGGCGAGATTCGCTCGGGCGTTTTTTTATACCCAGAATTAAAGGAAATCGCCCGTATGTTGGACGCCAATCTTAAAGCTCAGTTGAAGTCATACCTGGAACGGGTCACCCAGCCGATCGAGATCGTCGCCTCCCTCGACGACGGCGCGAAATCCCAGGAAATGCTTGCTCTTCTGCAGGACGTAACCAGCCTCACCACGCTGATTACCCTGAAAACCGATGGCAATGATGCGCGCAAGCCATCGTTCTCCATCAATCGCCCGGGTGCCGATATCAACCTGCGTTTCGCCGGTATCCCCATGGGCCATGAATTTACTTCGTTGGTGCTGGCCTTGCTGCAAGTCGGTGGCCACCCGTCGAAGGCCAGTGTCGAAGTGATTGAACAGATCCGTGCGTTGAAAGGTGAGTTCAGCTTCGAGACTTACTTCTCGCTGTCGTGCCAGAACTGCCCGGACGTGGTCCAGGCGCTGAACCTGATGGCCGTGCTCAACCCGAACATCCGCCACGTCGCCATCGACGGCGCTCTGTTCCAGGCCGAAGTCGATGAGCGCCAGATCATGGCGGTGCCAAGTGTCTACCTCAACGGTGTGAACTTCGGTCAGGGTCGCATGGGCCTGGAGGAAATTCTCGCCAAGCTCGACACCAGCGGCATCGAAAAAGCTGCCGAGAAAATCAGCGCCAAAGACGCGTTTGATGTACTCGTGGTCGGCGGTGGCCCAGCCGGTTCTTCGGCAGCGATTTACGCTGCGCGTAAAGGTATCCGCACCGGTGTGGCGGCTGAGCGTTTCGGCGGGCAAGTGTTGGACACCATGTCCATCGAGAACTTCATCTCTGTGCAGGAAACCGAAGGGCCGAAACTGGCCAGCGCATTGGAAGCCCACGTGCGTCAATACGACGTGGATATCATGAACCTGCAGCGTGCCAGCCGCTTGATCCCAGCGAAAAAGGCCGGTGAGTTGCACGAGGTTCACTTTGAAAGCGGTGCGACCCTCAAGTCCAAAACCGTGATCCTGGCAACCGGTGCCCGCTGGCGCGAAATGGGTGTGCCTGGTGAGCAGGAATACAAGGCCAAAGGCGTGTGCTTCTGCCCGCATTGCGATGGTCCATTGTTCAAAGGCAAGCGTGTGGCAGTCATCGGCGGCGGTAACTCCGGTGTTGAAGCGGCTATCGACCTGGCCGGTATCGTCAGCCATGTCACCTTGCTGGAGTTCGACAGCAAGCTGCGCGCCGACGCCGTATTGCAACGCAAGCTTTACAGCCTGCCGAATGTCGATGTAATCACCAGTGCGCTGACCAGCGAAGTCAAAGGTGATGGCCAGAAAGTCACCGGCCTGGCGTACAAGGATCGCGACAGCGGTGAGTTCAAGACCATCGACTTGGAAGGCATCTTTGTGCAGATCGGTTTGTTGCCCAACACCGATTGGCTCAAAGGCACTGTCGAACTGACACCTCGCGGCGAGATCATTGTCGATGCGCGTGGCGAGACTTCACTGCCAGGCGTATTCGCCGCCGGCGACGTGACCACTGTGCCGTACAAGCAGATTGTGATTGCGGTAGGCGAGGGGGCCAAGGCTTCGCTGAGCGCTTTCGATCATCTGATCCGTACTTCCGCTCCGGCGTAATACCGAGCCCGGAAATGAAAAACCCCATGAGCGATCATGGGGTTTTTTGTTTACAGCGGCGCTGGCTGGATGATCTCAACCCAGTACGCGTCCGGGTCTTTGATGAAGGCCAGGCTCTTCATGCGGCCGTCGCTCAGGCGCTTCTGGAAATCACAACCCAAGGCTTCAAAACGCTCGCAGGCCGCGACGATATCCGGCACTGAAATGCAGATATGACCAAAGCCGCGCGGGTCGGTGTTGCCGTTGTGGTAAGCGAAGTCAGCGTCGTTTTCGGTGCCGTGGTTGTGGGTCAGTTCCAGAATGCCGGGAATCGACTTCATCCACTGAGTACGCGCAGCGGCATCGGCCGGGATCTGGGCCTTATCCACCAGGGCCAGGAAATAAAGGCTGAATTCGGCTTCCGGGAAGTCGCGCTTTTCAACCAGAGAGAAGCCCAGGACACGGGTATAGAAATCCAGCGACTTGGTGATGTCTTTGACCCGCAGCATCGTGTGGTTGAACACGAAGTTCGAAGTGGCGGTGTCAGGCTGGGCGGTGACACCCGGAAAAGTGTTCAGATCGTGCAGGCTCATGGGCCCTCCAGAAAAAAATGGGGCAAACTCGACTCCCGTATGAGGTCAGAGGAGCCGGGCGGTTCCTTGGCTTGCGGCAAGCGTCCATGCAGCCGGGCCATGATACGCAAGCCATGCACGCTGCGCCAAATGAAAAAGCCTGCACGGGCCTTGCGACCTGCCAGGGTCAGGCTCAAACTTCAACGCTTGAATCCTGGGTGCTTCTTGCAATGATCGAATTTCGTAAACCGCTGTTGGGCTCTTTGTGTTTTCTGTTGGGCAGCTCATGGGTGCTGGCAGCTGATCCGGAAATTCATTGGCCCAGTGGTTGGCAGGTCGAGGAGGTCGTGCCCGACGGCGAAGCGCCCGCAAATCCCTTGGCCGTTACGCGGCAACGGGCGATCAAGAATGATGAAAATGGCTCGACCTTGATGGTGATGGAGTTGACCGCTACGCCGATAGAGGCCGGTCATAAAGTTAATCTTCAAGGCGTGCTGTTGGAAATGCGTAAATCGATCCAGAAGGATTTCGCTCGGGGTGGTTATCAAAGCGTGTGCAGCAAGATGCACTCGACTACACTGAGTCGTCTGGACGCGCTTGAAACTACTTGTGTGATTACCGAAAACGGGCGGCACGTACTGTCGCAAACTTTAGTCGGTGCTGTTGATACCGATAAGGCGTATGTTTTTTCATTCGCCGGTCAAGCCCAGGTGTACGAAGCAAGCAAGGATGAAGTCAATTCGGTGCGCGACAGCCTGAAACTTTAAGTGCTCCACGTGCTCGATTTTGAAGAAAATGAACTGTTAGTTAAGTTCGTTTCCGAACCGTTAAGCAAAAAAGCCCCGCAATAAGCGGGGCTTTTTGTTAGAACATTTTGATCATCCGCGAAGCCAGGAGTCGACAGTGGCAGCGCCGTACTGTTCTTTCCAGGCTTTAAGGCCGCGGTGGTTGCCGCCTTTGGTCTCGATCAGCTCGCCGGTGTGCGGGTTGTGGTAGACCTTCACCACACGTGCGCGACGCTGTTTAGGTGCTGCGGCAGCGGTTGCGCCGCCTTTGCCAAAATTCGGATCAAGGATGGCGATGATATCGCGCAGGCCTTTACCGTAAGTCTTCATCAGTCCTTGAAGCTTTTCTTCGAATTCGATTTCTTTCTTCAGGCCAGCATCATTCTTCAGGGATTCCAGCTGGGCAAGCTGCTCTTGAAGGGCTTTTTCTGCTGCGCGAAATTCGGCGAGTCTGGACAAAATCTGTACTCCAATAATGTATTTGGCTGATATCAACTGAAGACAACGCTATAAGCCAAGAGCGTTTAGGCGACTCAAGAAACAAGCCTTCCTGCGAGTTCAGCACAGGCAGGAAAAATTGTAGTAGTTAATCCATCTCGAGTAAATCATGTCTTTTGTCTAAGTAACATTCTTTCATTCGGGGCCAGATGGCTAATCAATGGCCGTGCATGGATTTAATGAACTCTTCACCGGGCAAAGGTTTTCCGAACAGGTAACCTTGCAAGAAGTCCACGCCTTGCGCGGCCAGGTACTCACATTGTTCAGGTGTCTCTACACCTTCGGCAACGATGCCCAAGTCCAGCTTGGCGGACAGCTCGATGATGCTGTCGAGAATATGCCGTGAGAGTGCATCCTTACCAATCATCGCTACAAAGCTTTGATCAATCTTCAGGTAGTCGACATTGAAGTTGCGCAGATAACCCAAACTGGAATGACCGGTGCCGAAGTCGTCAATGGCAATCATCACCCCCAGTTCATGCAGCGCATCGAACAACTGGCGCGTGGTGTCAGTGGGTTGGATCAGTTCACGCTCGGTCAACTCCAGTACGAGTGTTACCTGACCCGGAGGGAACGCGGCGAGGAACGTACGGCAGTCTTCAACCAGTGCCAAGTCTTCACAATGGCTGGCCGTGATATTCACCCCGATGTGAAAGCCTGGCGAGAAGCGGGCGGCATGGGGCGCGAGCTGTGCAGCGGTCTGGCGCATCAGAGCGCGGGTCATCGGCACAATCAGGCCGGAATGCTCGGCCAAAGGAATAAACAAGTCGGGCCGCACCAGCCCCTCTTTCGGGTGCTGCCAGCGCATCAGTACTTCACAACCGGCCCATTCAAGGCTGTCGCCGCGCACGACGGGCTGGAAATACGGAATGAACTCGTTTGCACCCAACGCCCGTTGCAGTTCATGGGTCGGGGCCGATGAGCGCTTTTGCAGCCAGTGCGCAAGGATGCCGGCCAGCGCGCCAAAAAACACCACCAGGCTGAACACGGCCGGGTAACGCTCGCGCATGTAGCGCAGGATCTCACCGTCCGGCATGCCGGCTTCCACGCTATAGAGGTACCGCTGGGACGCGAGGTGCTGAGGGGCTACGGCAAATGTAGGGGGTGGTGTGTTGTGAACGCTGCCATCGTCGGTCAGCCAGTTGGGGCCAACTTGTAGAACCAGCCCGGCATAGCGGCTGATCAGGCGCAAGGCATTGGTCAGGTGGTAGCCGTCGATGGATGCAAAGGCACCTTTATCGCCGTCTGTCAGGCGGTAGACCAACAAGGCCGTGTCAGGTGTTACCGGGTTGCCATTCATCAACCAGAGCCGACCTCCGACGTAATCCTCGGGGTTGACCGGTGACTGGTAATTGCCACCAAACAGCGAGCTGCAATAGATATTGCGCTGGAAAGACAAGGTGGTCGCCCGAACAAAGGGACGGCGTGTGACTTGTTCGCGCAAAGCCAGTTGAGCGCCGTTATCACAAGGCTGGCCGGCCAGTGGTAGCAGGGCCCTGGCGGCGAGGTCGGTATTGTCGAGCATCAGGTCGAATTGGCGCACGGCTTCCTGGGCCGTCTGCTCAGTGCTTTTTTGCAGGGTGCGTTCGGCTTGCCAATGAAGGATCACCACCCCCAGCAAAATGGGCAGCAGTGTGCTGAGGCCGCTGATCAAGTATCGAGTGGTTCGGCTTCGTGGACCTTTAGCGGTCAGGGGCATAGGGAGATGGCCGGTAACAGAGTAAATGAGGCATTCACTGCCGATGATAGATGGCAACTCAGGGGGCTGCTTGTCGGATCTGAATAAAACCCGTAGCGCTATACCGTGTTCGTGGCCCATTCGATAAACGCCAGTGTTGCCGGCGATGACTGACGTTGGTCCAACACGGCCAGGCCGATTGCCCTGGGGATGCGCGGGGCGAGCGGGCGCTTCACATAACGATCGTCGGTTGCCAAGGGGAGGGAAGCCTCTGCCACCACTGTCACGCCGTCGCCACGGCCCACGGTTTCCAAGGTGCTGATCAACTGCGAGCAACGAAAGCGCACGTTCGGGCTCAGCCTTGCGTTGCTGAACAGGCGTGATACCAGCTCTGACGAGCCAGCCTCGGTCAGGACAAAGGGGTCACAGCACAATTGCTTCAGGCTGACGGCTTCATATTCTGCGAGCGGATGTCCGGCAGGCAGTAACGCCACCATCTGATCTTCCATTAGCGCGAAGGTGTCAAAGCGTTCCAATGGCAGTACCACGAACCCGACGTCGATACGCCGGTCGTCCAGCCACTGGATCACTTGCCGGTCAGGGCCTTCGTGGATATGCACTTCAATGCCCGGGTGGGCCGCGCGGTAGCCTTTCAGGATCTTCGGCAGTAACCGCATCGAGGAGGTTGGCCCGAACGAGCCGATACGCAGGGTGCCAGTACGCATCCCACGGGCGTCGGCGGCCTCCTGGTGCAGGGTGTTGGCCAGCCCGAGCATGGCGCGAGCCCGTCCCAGCAGTTGTTGGCCAATATCACTCAACTCCACCTGGGCCTGATGACGGTGCAACAACTCGACCCCCAGTTCCTGCTCCAGGGAGCGGATCGCATGTGACACCGCCGACTGGCTGATGCCGAGACGGTGGGCCGCACTGGTAAAACCCTGGAGTTCAGCGACCAAGGAAAAAATCTCAAGCTGGGTAAGGGTCATGAGTATTTACTCATTTTACGATGACAGATCATTACCCAAAGAATACGCCTATCTGAGCATTTGATGAGCGTGCATACGTATGAAAGATCACCTGACTTACCTGAAACTCTCCGCTGTCACTGTCATCTGGGGCGGCACCTTTGTCGCGGGACGATACCTGGCGGCCGGTGTCGATCCGTTATTGGCCGCTAGCGTGCGCTTTCTGCTCGCAAGCCTGGCGCTACTGGGGTTTCTGGCCGTGGCGCGCATTCCCTTGGCGCGCCCCAGTCCCAGGCAGTTGCTGCACTTGGCTGCACTGGGGTTTTTCGGGATCTTTTTCTACAACCTCTGTTTCTTCTACGGTTTGCATTACATCAACGCTTCACGCGCCTCACTGATCGTCGCGTTGAACCCGGCGGTGATCGGTCTGGTGGCGTGGCTGTTGTTCAAAGAGCGCGTGAATGCGCCGGGTATCCTGCTGTGCCTGGGCGGTGCCGGGCTGGTGATCGTCAGCCGCAACCCGATGTTGCTGCAGGGCGGGGCGCATGCGTGGCAAGGAGACGTGCTGATCTTTGGTTGCGTGGTGGGGTGGGGCGTCTATTCATTGTTCTCTCGTAGCCTCAATAAGAGCCTGGGGCCATTGCAGACCGTTACCTGGTCGATCTTGCTGGGCACCCTGATGCTGACGGTGGCCAGTGTGCTGACAGGTGCGTTCACCGTGCGGGGGCTGGCAGCGATCCAGCCGGTGCAATGGCTGAGCCTGATTTACCTGGGTGTTTTGGGCTCGGCCTTGGCGTACATCGGCTACTACGACGGCATTCGCCGTATTGGCGCGGCGCGGTCCGGGGCCTTTATCGCGCTTAACCCGCTGACCGCTGTGATCAGCGGCGCGCTGCTGCTTGACGAACGATTGACACCAGCGATGTACGCAGGCGCCGCGTTGATTCTGCTGGGTATCTACCTGTGCAACAAACCCCTTGCAACCGTCCGGGCATAGGGATTTGATAAGGAATAGGACAAATCAGGTTACGCTGTGTAGAATCGATTTACGCATACAAGAATATGGACTTGCGCTCACGCAAGCCTCGGCCGTCAGAGACTGATGTAACCATGAAGCTACTCGGCTCCCCCCTCATTTTCGGTGACTTCCTCGCCCGCAGCGTGCGAGGTCTCTCCTGCGCGCCGCCGTTGCACCTCATCCTTGCTGGCAATTGAAATCCGCTCAACCACAAGAATGATGAGGCGCCAAATCATGGCAGATCTATACGAAAACCCAATGGGCCTGATGGGCTTTGAATTTATCGAGTTCGCGTCGCCCACCCCCGGCACCCTGGAACCGATCTTCGAGATCATGGGCTTCAGCAAAGTCGCGACCCACCGCTCCAAGAACGTACACCTGTACCGTCAGGGCGAGATCAACCTGATCCTCAACAACGAACCCGAAAGCCTTGCGTCCTACTTCGCGGCCGAACACGGCCCGTCTGTCTGTGGCATGGCATTCCGCGTCAAGGACTCGCAAAAAGCCTATAACCGTGCCTTGGAACTGGGTGCCCAGCCGATCCATATCGAAACCGGCCCGATGGAACTGAACCTGCCGGCCATCAAGGGGATCGGCGGGGCGCCGCTGTACCTGATCGATCGCTTCGGCGAAGGCAGCTCGATCTATGACATCGACTTCGTGTATCTGGAAGGCGTCGAGCGCAACCCGGTGGGCGCGGGCCTGAAAGTCATCGACCACCTGACCCACAACGTTTATCGCGGACGCATGGTCTACTGGGCCAACTTCTACGAGAAGCTGTTCAACTTCCGTGAAGCCCGCTATTTCGATATCAAGGGCGAATACACCGGCCTCACCTCCAAGGCCATGAGCGCCCCGGACGGCATGATCCGCATCCCGCTGAACGAAGAGTCGTCCAAGGGCGCCGGCCAGATCGAAGAGTTCCTGATGCAGTTCAACGGCGAAGGCATCCAGCACGTGGCGTTCCTCACCGAAGACTTGGTCAAGACCTGGGACGCGCTGAAGAAAATCGGCATGCGTTTCATGACCGCTCCGCCGGACACCTACTACGAAATGCTCGAAGGCCGCTTGCCGAATCACGGCGAGCCGGTGGATCAACTGCAGGCACGTGGCATTCTGCTGGACGGCTCGTCCATCGAAGGCGACAAGCGCCTGCTGCTGCAGATCTTCTCGGAAACCTTGATGGGCCCAGTGTTCTTCGAATTCATCCAGCGCAAGGGCGACGATGGATTTGGTGAGGGCAACTTCAAGGCACTGTTCGAGTCCATCG
>NZ_JBOICG010000666.1:0-6171 GCF_050739995.1 Pseudomonas sp.
TGCGTCAGGCCATCGGCGCACTGCGCGAAGACATCACCCGCGACCTGGCGGCAGACCTCACGCTGATGCCCAAGCTGCAACACCTGGATGCCGAAGGCTTGCATGTGATGGCCGACCTGATCGTCAAAAGTGTGTTCGCCACCCTGCCCGACATCATTGACCCGCCCGCCCAGGCACTGCCTACGCACCTCACGCCCCAGGCGAAAATCACCCAGCAATTGCGCTTTATCTTTATCGGCCTCAAGCACTGGCAAGGCCTGGGCAGCACGGAGTAACACGATCAGCCTGCGCGATGAAACCGTTTGGCGGTGGTGTAGTTCTTGTTCCAGTAGCTATTGCTCAACGAGTCAATGCGTACGCTCTTGCCTGCTCGCGGGGAATGGATAAATTTGCCTGCGCCGATATACAGCCCCACATGGCTCACTTGCCCACGCCCATTGCCTTTGAAAAACACCGCATCGCCAGGCTTGAGGGCCGCACGCTTGATCGTGACGGCGGACGAACGCTGCATCGCAGCGGTCGTGCGCGGCAATTGAATGTTCGCTTGGGTCTTGAACAGGTAGACCAGAAGGCTGCTGCAATCGAAGCCCTGCTCTACTGACGTACCTCCCCACCGATAAGGCGTGCCCAACAATGCATGGGCACGGTCCACAACATCACCGATCGGAGCCCGTGGTGCTGGGCTGAAGGTCGCCCGGGATTGAAAATTGGCCGAGGCCGATGGCATGACACACCACATACCGAAAATAAATAAACACAACCATAACCTGAACATGATGAACGCCGCTGTCGATAAAACCGGGCGCACATCCTAATGACTCAGCAGGTACAACCATGCAAGGTGAATCCCCAAGATGCGTAGGAAATATCCGAAGTATCGGATTTATCTAGATGAAAGAAATTTCATCCGCCCCGCATTCCAACTCAACGAAAATGCCCAAAACCGGTGCTATAAATCCATAAGCGCACCAAATTGAAACATCAATTAACAAATTGATGCCCCACGTAGTGGCACATCAGGGCGTACCTACAGGGAATTCCTACTCTGCGCCCGATTGGCAAGCCCCTTGCTCTAGCTCTCTCATCGCTCATAGCTGGAAGCCTTCTGATGCTGGTGATCCACCGCCGAATAGCCCCGCAGGCCCTCTGGGCTGCTGAATTGCTGCTGAACTTCGAAGCCCGCAGCAAAAGTCGCCTGCGCTGTTTCAGTACCGATGGTGAAGATGTCGGTTTGTTTTTGGAACGCGGGCAGCCACCGTTGCACGATGGCGAATGCCTACAAGCTGAAGACGGACGTGTCGTACGCGTCCGCGCTCGTCCTGAACAACTGCTGCATGTCACTTGCAGCAATGCCTATGAACTGACCCGAGCGGCCTATCACCTGGGCAACCGTCATGTGGCCCTGCAAGTCGGGGACGGCTGGCTGCGCCTGCTCGATGACTATGTGCTCAAGGCCATGCTCGAACAGCTGGGTGCCAAGGCCGAAACCATCGAGGCGCCGTTCCAACCGGAACATGGCGCCTACGGCGGCGGCCACCACCATTCGCGCCATGGCGACGAAGATTTCAACTATCCGCCCAAGCTGCACCAGTTCGGCGTGCGTCTATGAACCCAGCCTGGGCGCTGTTGCGCCTGGCCAGTCCGCAATTGCCGATTGGCGGCTACAGCTACTCCCAGGGCCTGGAAATGGCCGTGGAGAATGGCCGCGTCAAGGATGCAGCCAGCGCCCGACGCTGGATCAGTGACCAGTTGCTGCTCAACCTCGCTCGCTTCGAAGCGCCACTACTGCTTGCCCATTGCAATGCCGCTGCGGAACAGGATTGGCAACGCCTCATGCAATTGTGCGAAGAACA
The DNA here is from genome assembly GCF_050739995.1 of Pseudomonas sp. Lineage (GTDB taxonomy): Bacteria > Pseudomonadota > Gammaproteobacteria > Pseudomonadales > Pseudomonadaceae > Aquipseudomonas. The sequence continues at coordinate 1,854 of NZ_JBOICG010000666.1, forward strand.
CCGTGCCAGCCGTGAGACCCGTGAGCTGTACCAGGAAAGCCGGCAGATGGGCTACTCCCTGCAGCAACTGCTCAACGGCCTTCCCGAACTGGACGATGCAGCCCGCGCTTTTCTTGAGCCGTGCGCCGAACCCCATCTCGCCCTGGGATGGGCGCTGGCGGCACGCGCCTGGAACATCAGCCCCGGCGACGCCCTCGCCGCCTGGCTGTGGAGCTGGCTGGAAAACCAATTGGCCGTACTGATGAAAACCCTGCCCCTGGGCCAGCAGGCCGCCCAACGCCTGACCAGCGAACTGCTGCCGCTGCTGCAACAAGCCCAACAGGATGCCAGCCGCATCGAACCTAATCACCTGGGCAGTGCCGCGTTCGGCCTGTCCTTGGCGTGCATGGCCCACGAGCGCCAGTACAGCCGCCTGTTCCGTTCCTAGGAGCTGTTTATTTTGGAGAAGCACATGAACACACAACCTCTGCGGGTCGGCATCGGCGGCCCGGTGGGCTCCGGCAAGACAGCCCTGACCCTGGCCCTGTGTCTCGCATTGCGTGATCGCTACAACCTGGCGGTGGTTACCAATGACATCTATACCCGCGAAGACGCCGACTTCCTGGTGCGCAACCAGGCCTTGGCGCCGGAGCGCATCATCGGCGTGGAGACCGGCGGCTGCCCCCACACGGCGATTCGTGAAGATGCCTCGATCAACCTGGAGGCGGTCGACCAGCTCAACCGTCGCTTTCCCGGCCTGGACCTGATCCTGGTGGAGTCCGGCGGCGACAACCTGTCGGCGACATTCAGCCCCGAGCTGTCGGACCTGACCATCTATGTGATCGATGTGTCCGCTGGCGACAAGCTGCCGCGCAAAGGCGGGCCCGGCATCTGCAAATCCGACCTGCTGGTGATCAACAAGATCGACCTCGCCCCGCTGGTGGGCGCGTCGCTGGAGCTGATGAACAGCGATACGACGCGCATGCGCAACGGCAAACCCTTTGTGTTCAGCAACCAGAAAACCGGCGTCGGCCTGGATGACATCGTCGCCTTTATCGAACGCCAGGGCTTGCTGACCGCCGCCTGATCAACCCATAAGGAACCTGTCCATGAGCCTCAAGAAACTCTTCGCAGCCGCCACCCTGTTGCTCGCCCCTGCCCTGGCCTTCGCGCATCCGGGCCATGGCGATAACGGTCTGGTAGCCGGTATCAGTCACCCTCTGAGCGGGATCGACCATCTGCTGGCGATGGTTGCCGTCGGTTTGTGGGCCGCCCAACAGAAAGGCGCTGCCCGTTGGGCGTTGCCGTGCACCTTCGTCGGTACCATGTTGATCGGCGGTGTACTCGGCTTTGAAGGGATGCAATTGCCGGCGATGGAAAGCGGGATTGCCGCCTCCGTATTGGCCCTGGGCCTGGCAGTGGCCCTGGCGGTACGGCCACCGTTGTTCGTCGCGGTAGGCGCGACGGCGTTGTTCGCGCTGTTCCACGGTGTGGCCCATGGTCTGGAGCTGCCGGACATGTCCAATCCTTGGGCGTATGCCGCAGGGTTTGTGGGGGCGACTGCTGCACTGCACGCTGCCGGTTATGCGGTGGTGCGCTTCCTCCCGGCTGCGGCGGCGCCGTTGGTGCGGATTGCCGGGGCGGCTTCGGCGGCGACTGGAGTCTGGTTGCTCGCCGGCTGATTTGCAGCGCTTGTGAGGGCCTCATCGCAGGCAAGCCAGCTCCCACATTTGGTTGGAAAATGTGGGAGGGGCTTGCCCCCGATAGCGGTCGAGCAGACACCACCGAACCCAAGCCTGCTACCATGCGCGCCTACACCCCTGCCGTGACGACGCCAGCCAATGCCCAGCGCTTCCCAACCCTCCTTGAACACCGTGCTCACACACTTCCACGACCTGATCGTGCCGCTCTGGCAAGGCCCGGGTTGGAATGCCGAGCTGGCGCTGCCCTACGAGGCGCTGGACGCCGATCACCGGCCACTGCCCCCGCAACGCTACCGCGCCATGGCTTGCGCCCGGCAGTTGTACCTGTTCGCCAGCCTGATCGGTGAGCCTGGCGCCGCCTTCGCCGAAGAGCGCGCAGCGGCGCTGTTCCGCTCCCTGCAACGGCATTTCCATGACGCCGAGCACGGCGGCTGGTTCTACAGCATCGACCCGGCCGGCAAGCCGCTGGACAAGCGCAAAGACCTATACACCCACGCCTTCATCATCTTTGCCTGTGCCCACTACTGGGCCAAGGTGCGCGAGCCGTTGGTGGAATCGGTACTGGATGCAGCCCTGGCTGTGGTCGCCGAACGCTTCGCTACCGGCGACGGCCTGTACGACGCGGTCCTGGAACGCAACTGGTCATCCCTCAAGTCAGGCCCATTGCAAAATCCGCTGATGCACCTCGCCGAAGGCTTCCTCGCCACCCTGGCCGTGCGTGAAGACGCCGTCACCCAAGATGCGCTGCTGGACTTGGCGACCGCCATGCAGAAGCGCTTCATCGACCGCCAGCATGGCGTGATGATGGAGAAACCGCTGGGCGCTGTGGATAACTGGTTTGAGCCCGGGCATCAGTTCGAGTGGTTCTTTTTGCTGGAATCTTCAGCAATCCTGCGCGGCACGCCGCTGCATGCGTCGTTGACGCGGGCATTTGCCTATGCCGAACTCAAGGGTGTGGATAAGTTGACCGGTGCGGTCAGCGGCATGCTCGCCCTCGATGGCAGCGTGCGCGACGGCACGCAGCGGATCTGGGCTCAGGCTGAATATCTGCGGGCACTGACCTTGCGGCCTGGCAGTGAGGCGGTGCTGCAGCGCCAGTTGCTGGCGCTGCAACAGCACTTCTTGCATGAGAAGGGCTGGCATGAATGCCTGGATGCACAAGGCAAGGTGAGCCGACGGGATATGCCATCGACCACGCCTTATCATTTGGCGACTTGCTATCAGGGCCTGATCCAGCACCTCGGCTGAATCTCCCAGCTCCCACATTAAATGTGGGAGCTGGCTTGCCTGCGATAGCCTCAACTCGGTCTGACTGACCTCACGCGATCCACTTACGATCCGCGGTAAAACTGATCGTCAGCCAGCGCGCCGCATCCGGCGTGCCGAGCCCTGTGGATATCTCTTCACGCAGCCGGTCGAGGGTTGCGATGTTATCCACCGGGTAATCCGCCGGTAGCACCACATGAATCTCGATAAACCGTGCACGCCCGTGCTTTTGCACGTAGGACACATAGTCGTCGAAACCATGCTTGGCCTGGGCCGCATCCATCACTTCACGCACTTTGTCATCCAACTGGTCCGGTGCAATCCCCAGCACCTCGCGCAGCGCCGGACGCAGGATCTTCAGGGCCGGGGCCAGCATGCTCAGGGCCAGCAGGATCAGGATCAGCGGGTCGACATACACCGCCCACTCGCCATAACCCTGGGACTTGAGCAACAGAGCGGCGAGAAAGCTGATCAGCAAACCCACCGACAGCATCGCGTCCACCAGCCAGCTGATGTTGTCGAACTGGATCAGTGAAGATTTCAAGGTGCGATTGCGATAACGCACGTAGAAGAAGTAGGCGAATTCGACGACGGTAAACACCGCCGCATAAATGATCACCAGCCCCAACTCGATCTCACGCCCGCCATTGATGATGCCGAACACACCGTTGAGAAACGCGTAGATGGCGATCAGCAGCAGGAAACTGCCTTCGATCAGCAGCACCATGGGCTCCAGGTGCCAGTAGCCGAACTGGAAGCGCTCGTTGCTTTTCTTGGCGATCAGCTTGGCCGTGATCAGCATCAACACCTTGATGGCGGTGGCGATCAGCGAGAAAAAGCCGTCGAACAGAATGGATTGGGCGCCAGAAACCACGCCCGTGACAATCCCGGCGATCGCCACGGCGAACATCAGGATGGTCGATTGCTTGAGCAGTGCCTGCTCACCTCGGTTACTCACATTTCCTCCCGTCAAAACCTTTGAACCGCAGGGTGCGGTGGGGTTTTCAGGAGTGGAGTGTACCTTATGTCGTGTTTTGGCCGATTTGCCGCCATCGCAGCGATGCGGCGACCCGACAAGCCAGCTCCCACATTTTGACCGAGTACATCCTTGGAATGCGGTCAAAATGTGGGAGCGGGCTTGCTCGCGAAGCAGGCGGCGCGGTTTAAAGCCTTACTTGGCGCCGCGCTCGATGGCAAACCCAGCCCAGGTCTGGCTCACCGGCATCAGCTCCAGGCGGTTGATGTTCACGTGTGCCGGGGTGTTAAGCACCCAGAAGATCGTATCCGCAATGTCCTGCGGCTGGATCGGCTCGGCACCGGCATAAGTCGCGTCATAACGCGCCTGGTCACCGGCAAAGCGCACCAGCGAG
>NZ_JBOICG010000667.1:0-3925 GCF_050739995.1 Pseudomonas sp.
GTATGTGGAAGCGTTCTGGAACCTGGTCAACTGGAAGTTCGTGGCTGAGCAGTTCGAAGGCAAGACCTTCACTGCCTAAGCAACGCTTGCAGTAGAAAGAGCCCGGCATTGCCGGGCTTTTTTGTGGGCATTCCACACTGTCGATCTGTCCGAAACCGTGGAACCCGCAGAAGGGAATTTGCCACCCAGCCAGTGAGAGGAATAACCCTTTCACACTCTGCTGGAGAACCAATGATGGAAGAGATCGGAAAAGCAGGCGGACAGATGGCGATGCAACTCATCAGCGGGCTTATGAAAGGCCTCGCCGGTGGTGCAGGTGGCGGGGGTGGTGATGACGGTGGTGCCAAGGCCCCAAGCCGGCCGGGGGAAGACATGATGCCGCCACCGCCACCAAAGATTGACTTTTCAGTCAGCTGACAAAGGCACTCGCGTTGTAAAAAGGTTCGCTTGCAGCGCGTAAATAAGCCACTTAGACGGCGGAGTGAATCCGCCGTTTTTCTGGCTTTTCCTCCACACCGTTCTTGAAGGCGCCTGCCGCGCCAATGTTCCTTTGACTGCCACCCCGAGATTGCCAATACTCATGGCATATTGAAGGCTACCCGCATGAGACAAGGAATGCCCCTTTGAAGCTGGAACTCAAGAACAGCTTGTCGGTGAAGTTGCTACGGGTTGTGCTGCTGTCGGCATTGATCGTGGGCGTGGCGTTGAGCGTGGCGCAGATCGTTTTCGATGCCTATAAGACACGCCAGGCCGTGGCGGGCGATGCCCAGCGTATTCTCGACATGTTTCGCGACCCCTCGACCCAGGCTGTCTATAGCCTGGACCGTGAAATGGGTATGCAGGTCATCGAAGGTCTGTTCCAGGACGACGCCGTGCGCATGGCCTCCATCGGCCACCCCAACGAAACCATGCTCGCCGAAAAGACCCGCGCCCTGCAGCAATCTCCTACCCGTTGGCTGACCGACCTGATTCTCGGCCAGGAACGCACCTTCACCACGGCCTTGGTCGGCAAAGGCCCCTATAGCGAGTATTACGGCGACCTGAGCATTACCCTGGACACCGCCACCTACGGCAAAGGTTTTATTGTCAGTTCGGTGATCATTTTTATTTCCGGTGTGCTGCGCGCCCTGGCCATGGGCCTGGTGCTGTACCTGGTTTATCACTGGCTGCTGACCAAACCATTGTCGCGGATTATCGAGCATTTGACGTCGATCAACCCGGACCGACCCAGCGAGCACAAAATCCCCCAACTCAAGGGCCATGAACGCAATGAATTGGGGCTGTGGATCAACACCGCCAACCAATTGCTGGAGTCCATCGAACGCAATACGCACCTGCGCCATGAAGCTGAATCCAGCCTGCTGCGCATGGCCCAGTACGACTTCCTCACCGGCCTGCCGAACCGCCAGAAACTGCAGGAACAACTGGACAAGATCCTCATCGACACCGGCCGCCGCCAACGCCGCGTGGCCGTGCTGTGTGTAGGGTTGGACGACTTCAAGAGCGTCAACGAACAGTTCACCTATCAGGCCGGCGACAAATTGCTGCTGGCGTTGGCCGACCGCCTGCGCGCCCACAGTGGCCGCCTCGGCGCGCTGGCCCGTCTGGGTGGCGACCAGTTCGCGTTGGTGCAAGCCGACATCGACCAGCCTTACGAAGCCGCCGAACTGGCACAAAGCATCCTGGACGACCTGGAAGCGGAGTTTGCCCTCGATCAGGATCAGATTCGTCTGCGTGCCACGATCGGCATCACCCTGTTCCCGGAGGACGGCGACAGCACCGAGAAGCTGCTGCAGAAAGCCGAACAGACCATGACCCTGGCCAAGAGCCGCTCACGCAACCGCTATCAGTTCTATATCGCCAGCGTCGACAGCGAAATGCGCCGCCGTCGCGAACTGGAAAAAGACCTGCGCGATGCCTTGAGTCGAGACCAGTTCCACTTGGTGTACCAACCACAGATCAGCTACCGCGACCATCGTGTGGTGGGTGTAGAAGCCTTGATCCGCTGGCAACACCCTGAACACGGCCTGGTGCCACCCGACCTGTTCATCCCGTTGGCCGAACAGAACGGCACGATTATCCCGATTGGCGAATGGGTTCTGGACCAGGCTTGCCGGCAATTGCGCGAATGGCATGACTTGGGTTTCACCACCCTGCGCATGGCGGTCAACCTGTCCACCGTGCAACTGCACCACACCGAGTTGCCGCGAGTGGTCAACAACCTGATGCAGATCTACCGCCTGCCGCCTCGCAGCCTGGAATTGGAAGTCACCGAGACAGGCCTGATGGAGGACATCAGCACCGCCGCCCAGCACTTGCTAAGCCTGCGTCGTTCCGGAGCGCTGATTGCCATTGATGACTTCGGCACCGGTTATTCATCCTTGAGTTACCTCAAGAGCCTACCCCTGGACAAGATCAAGATCGACAAGAGCTTCGTGCAGGACCTGTTGGACGACGACGATGATGCCACCATCGTGCGCGCCATCATCCAACTGGGTAAAAGCCTGGGCATGCAGGTGATCGCCGAAGGCGTGGAAACCGCCGAACAGGAGGCTTACATCATTTCCGAAGGCTGCCACGAGGGCCAGGGCTACCACTACAGCAAACCGCTGCAAGCGCGGGAGCTGGCGGTTTATTTGAAGCAGTCCGAACGCAACAACGCGACGATTCTCTGAGACGGCAAAACGATACCAAATATTTCCCGCGTATAAGCCTTTACACAAAATGCAAATCTTTCGCATTATGTCGCAGTTTTTGCGCCCCCTCGTGCGCCCTATCAACAACCGAAGCAGGATGTTCGCCATGATTCGTATGCCCCTGGCCACCGCCAGTCTGCTGGCCATTGCCATTTCTCTCGCCGGTTGCGGCGAAGGTAAAGACAAGGCCGCCGCGCCCCAGGCGCCCGCCGCTGCCAGCACTCCCGCACCTGCGGCCGCTCCGGCAGGCCAGGTCGACGAGGCTGCCGCCAAGGCTGTGGTCGCGCATTACGCCGACATGGTGTTCGCGGTGTACAGCGACGCCGAATCCACCGCGAAAACCCTGCAGACCGCGATCGACACTTTCCTCGCCAACCCGAGCGACGAAACCCTGAAAGCGGCCCGCACCGCCTGGATCGCAGCCCGTGTGCCGTACCTGCAGAGCGAAGTGTTCCGTTTCGGCAACACCATCATCGACGACTGGGAAGGTCAGGTGAATTCCTGGCCGCTGGATGAAGGCCTGATCGACTACGTCGACAAATCCTACGAGCACGCCCTGGGCAACCCGGGTGCAAATGCCAACATCATCGCCAACACCCAGATCCAGGTCGGCGAAGACAAGGTCGACGTCAAGGACATCACCCCGGAAAAACTCGCCAGCCTCAATGAACTGGGCGGTTCCGAGGCCAACGTCGCCACCGGCTACCACGCCATCGAATTCCTGCTCTGGGGCCAAGACCTCAACGGTACCGGCCCAGGCGCAGGCAACCGCCCGGCGTCGGACTACATGACCGGTGACGGTGCCACCGGCGGTCACAACGAGCGCCGCCGCACCTACCTGCGCGCCGTGACCCAATTGCTGGTCAGCGACCTGGAGGAAATGGTCGGCAACTGGAAACCCAACGTCGAAGACAACTACCGCGCCACCCTGGAGTCGGAACCGGCCACTGACGGCCTGCGCAAAATGTTGTTCGGCATGGGTAGCCTGTCTCTCGGCGAGCTGGCCGGTGAGCGCATGAAGGTGTCCCTGGAAGCCAACTCGCCGGAAGACGAGCAGGACTGCTTCAGCGACAACACCCACAACTCGCACTTCTACGACGCCAAGGGCATCCGTAACGTCTACCTGGGCGAGTACACCCGTACCGATGGCACCAAAATGACCGGTGCCAGCCTGTCGTCCCTGGTCGCCAAGGTTGACCCGGCTGCCGACGCGGCGCTGAAGGCTGACC
>NZ_JBOICG010000668.1:0-7000 GCF_050739995.1 Pseudomonas sp.
GGCTTGCTCCCGATGGCATAGGGTCAGTCAACCTATTTTCTGCTGATACACCGCCATCGGGGGCAAGCCCCCTCCCACATTTGGATCTCGATACATCAGGGAGATAACGATCTGCTCTTGATCTGGCTTTTGATTTTGATCTTGAGCGCCCCGTCAACCATGTGTCCGGTCCATGCAGGTCCCTCCAAAAGTGACCCGCTGTAAGAGCGGAACCATAAGTGGCCGTTACCGAAGAAATGGATATGTACTCATTCAAGGCCGCGCCCCTCCCGACACCGGCACAGCCCGAATCACCGCCCGAGGCCCCTGCTGCTGCGCCCCCGGAATCGCCTTATCCACCGAAGGCAACTGCGGCGCCTGCACATCCGGCATTGCCCAACTATGCTCCGGCTGCAACCCACCCTGGGCCCGACGCATGAACTCATAGCGATTCAACGTAATACTGCGCCCCGCCCCACTGTCCCGAATGATGTAAGGCCGCAAAAACACCATCAAATTGGTCTTGGTCACACTGCGCTTCTCACTGCGAAACAGCGCGCCCAACCCCGGAATATCCGCCAACCACGGCACCCCATCGTTGCTCTGGCTGTAGCCATCCTGCAGCAACCCACCCAGCACCATGATTTGCCCGTCATCCAACAGGATGCTGGTATCGATTGCCCGCTTATTGGTCACCGTGCCGGCGTCCACCGATGCTCGCGAGTCAACGCTGCTGACCTCCTGGTAGATATCCAGCTTCACCGTGCCGCCCTCGGAAATCTGCGGCCGCACGTTCAGCTTGAGCCCGACTTCTTCACGTTGCACGGTCTGGAACGGGTTGTTGCTGGTGCCGCCGCCGCCCGTCACATAACTGCCAGTGACAAACGGAATGGTCTGCCCCACAAAAATGCTCGCGGCTTCGTTATCCAGGGTCAGCAGGTTCGGCGTGGACAGCACGTTGGTTCCGCCCTTGCTCTTCAACGCACGGGCCAGCACCTTGAGGTCCAGTACCTTACCGATCCCCGGAATGTCCACCGAGCCGTTGACCAGACCGATGTTCAAACCCTTGGGCAACACATCGATACTCGTCTTGGCCCCGGGCGCGGCATTCAAACCGCTACCGCCTAAGTTCACGCCACCGAAACCGCCCTTGCCTCCGAGGTTGCCAGCCTGCCATTGCACACCGAATTCACTGGCGTCGTCTTCGCTGACTTCGACGATCAAGCTCTCGATCACCACTTGGGCGCGACGCTGGTCGAGCAAGTCGATGACTTCGCGCAGGTTGCGGTACAGCGGGTCGGGCGCGGAGATCAGCAAGGTGTTGGTGGTGGCGTCGGCCTGGATCGTCACACCGCCGGCACTGAACGCAGTGTTCTGGTCGCTGGAGGCGCTGCCGCTGGTTTGTTTGTCTGAGTTATAGCTCGGTTGTATGCCGTTGCCGGTGGGCGTACCGCTGCTGTTTTGCGTCGGGTTGCCCGAGGTGCCTTGGGGGTTGCCGCCCATGGAACTGAGCTTGCCACGGGCTTCATCGCTGACGCCGGACTCGCTTTCACCGGTGAGCAACCCGCGCAACGACTGCGCCAGCTTCCCCGCCTGGGCGTTGCGCAGGTACACCACGTGCATATTGCTCGGATTGCTCTGGGCATTGTCGAGCTTGTAGATCAGGTTGCGTGCCAGCTCGGTGCGCTCGGGGCTGCCGGAGCGGATGATGATCGAGTTGGAGCGTGGGTCGCCCACCACGTTGATCTTCTGGGTCTGGTCGGCGCCCTGGGTTTCCAGGAGTTCGGAGACCATGGCGGCGATGTCCACGGCGATACCGTTCTGCACCTTCACTACGTCGGTGTCGATGGCACTGGGCGTGTCGATGCCGCTGATGATCTGCGCGACCCGCGTGAGGTTTTCCGCATAGTCGGTGATAACAATGCTGTTGTTGCCGGGGTAAGCGTTGATCGGGTTGTTGGGCGACACGATGGGACGCAGCACCGGGATCAGGTTCACCGCGTTTTCATATTGCAGGCGGAAGGTGCGGGTTTGCATGCCGCTGCTGCCGGCGCTGTTGGTCGGGCCACCGAGCAACTTGGCATCGGCTTCCGGCACCACCTGGGCCACGCCTCCCACATCAACCACACTGAACCCCTGCATGCGCAACGCGGCCAACAACATGTCGTAGGCCTGATGCGCAGGCACCTGGCCTTCGCTGACCAGGGTCAGGTTGCCCTTCACCCGTGGGTCCACCAGGAACTGTTGGCCAGTGGCACGGGACAACGCACGCACCACGGCCTGGATATCCGCGTCGACAAAGTTCAGTTGCACCGGCTGGTCGCCCAGCGGGTTGCGTGCCTTCACCACCGTCGAGCTGTGGCCACGGGCGCTGTTGGTCACCGGGTGCTGTACCCGCGGCGCAGGAGCCGGCTCACGCTGGCGCTCCAGCGAACTGTCGACACTGCGGCGGGTTTCGGCCAACGGCTGGCCGAGTTCACTGTCCACCAGCAGCGGTTTGGTCGACTGGGTGTTGCTGCACGCGCTCAGGGCCAACACCAACAGCGGTGCGGCCAAACGAAAAGGCGGGACTGACCACTTCATGAAGCTTCCTTAGCGCCAAGCGCCTGATCCATGCGAACGGTCCCGGACACAGTGCCGGCCGAGTTTTCGACGGTGTCGCCAGCGCGTTGCAAGTGCGCTTCGGACACCTCCATGGAAAATGAACGGGGGTTGCCCAGTAGCCAATCCACCACGGCATCCGCCGGGGCGTTATCGAAACTCAGGCGCCAACTGCCGGCGTCCAGCGCCTGCAATTGGTAACGGCCTTGCAGGCCGGCACCATCCAGTGCCTGGCGCAATGCGGCTTCGTCAGCCGGTCGAGGTGCGGCGACGCCCTGCAACAACACCTGCAGGGCCTCGGCCTGGGACCGCAACTTGGGCGTTTCGGCCTGCCAGTAATCGATCTTTTTCAGCGCGGGCTGCACAAGGATCAGCCAGGTCAGCAGGCCCGCCAGCACCAACGCGGCACCACTGAGCATGCGTTTTTCGCGCAGGGCCAGGCCATTCCAGAACGCTCGGGATTGGCTGCGCATACGGTGCCATTTATTCATCTTCTTCAAGTTCCACAGCGGCTGACGCCTCGGTGGGGCCGAGGGTCCAACCGTGGTCATCGCGGGTCGCGGTAAAACCGGCCTGGGCCAAGGCGGCCTGCCAGTCGCCTTGGCCCTCCGGGCTGCGGCTGTCGGCGAGCAACCCGAGGTGCAGGCGGCCTTGTTCGAAATTCAACTGGTCGACGCTGGCGACCATGAATGGCAGGTTGCTGCCGGCCAGTTGCAACAGGCTGGAAAAGCGCTGGCCAGGATCGGCGGCCGCACCGGTTTGCCGCGCCGCCAATTGTTGGCGGGCCTGTTGCAATGGGTTGAGCACCACCGGCAACTCGGGGAATGCCTGGCGCACCTGCTGGCTCATCAATGCCTTCAGCCGTTGGCCCTCATCTACTTGGCGGGCGGCGTAGAGGTTCAGGCCCAGGGTCCAGATGGCGGTGGCCAAAGCCACACCCGCCAGCGCCCTGCCCCAACCACCGGTGGCCGCTTGGCTGAGACGGCCGTGCAAGCCCCAGGCGGGCGCGGCCCCGCTCCAACGCTGGGCCGCGTCCACCCACGGCACGTCAAGCGCCGGCTGGCCCAACGGATGCACCGTGCCTTGTTGCAAGCTGTCGCGGCTTAACCAGTAGCCTTCCTCCAGCGCCGCCGTCGCCACCGGCAAGGCAAAGGGCGCCGGGTACAGACCGCGCAGTGTGAGTGGTACTTGCGCCAGGATCTGGCCGAGGTGTTCCAACCCTGCCTTGGGTACCCAAGCGACCTGCACAGCCCCATCGCTGCCGCGTGGGCCGTGGGCGACCACCATCTGCTCCACCGGGCCAAGAATCAACGCTTGGGCCGCACAAGCCACGGCCGCGGCAGTCTTCGCGGCTGGCAGTGGTGGTAGCTCCAGGCTGGTCAGCAAGCTATCGCGTGGGTGCAAAAAGCACTCGACCGCCTGACGCTGCTTGCCCAGCTGCCTGAGGCTCTCCTGACCTTCGGCCACCACTACGCCGCGCTCCAGCCAGGCAAACGTCACCCGGCTGTCCACGGTGAGTTGATCGAGGGGTGGCAAGCCAATACGCAAGCGTTTCATGCGCCCACCCGCGACCAGATCACTCGAGGCATGCGGTCTTCAGGGCGATGCAACAATGCCTCGATCGTTACCCGGCGTTGCTCGCGCCGAGCCTGGCCCTGCAAGCGAAACCACTCACTGGTGATGCCCACCTGCACCGACTCCACCGCCACCTGGGGCATGCGCAGGCGGTTGACGAAATCCCCGCGATTGATAAACCAGTGCCCACCATCACGCTCGGCCACCAGTGCCTGGGCCTGGGCCAGGCTGAGTTGCGGCACCACCGCACTGAGCACTTCGGCACGGGCCGTGTTGCCGTTGACCCAGGTGTTGCCGGGCAACACGCTGATATACGCCTGCATGCGCTGCAACACTTGCGGGTCGAGACCTTCGATAGCGCTCAAGTCATCCAGGCTGCGCAGCATCGGGTATTTGGCGGGCAAATCAGGCTGGTCATAGGACGCAATCACCCGCTGGCTGATACGTCGGCTCACCGCTGGGTCGACCCGGATCAAGCGGCACAGGCGCTCGAAACTCTGCAATTGCTCAGTGTCCAAGCGCTGACGATTGACCAGGTTGCGCAGGTTGAATTTGCCTTGTTCGTCTTCAATCTGCCCGTCGAACACACCATTTTGTGCGCGTGCCCAAGGCTGATCGAGGCGCGTCAGCACGTCCTTTTGCCGGACTTCCCAGAGCAACTGCCGGCTGCGTTCCAGGCCACCCTGCAACAACCATTGGCCCTGGATACGCGCTTGCTCCGCCTCCAGGCTGCGGGTGAACACGCTCTGGCGCGTGAGCATGGCACCGGCAATCACGGCCACCACTGCCGCGATCAGCAACGCGCTGATAATTGCCATGCCGCGCTGCTTCGCCGCTGCGGGCGAATACCGTTTCATGGGGCGCCTTACAACTGCCAGGAGCCGATGTCGGCATTCACGCCGTCGCCATCCGGTTGGCCGTCGGCGCCCAGGGAGAACACATCCACCTCACCATTGGCACCTGGGTTGAGGTAGTGATAAGGGTTGCCCCACGGGTCGTTGGGCAAGCGTTCAAGGTAGGCGCGCCAGTTGCTGTTTTTCGCATCGGCCGGGCGTTCCACGAGCACTTTCAATCCCTGGTTCATGCTGGGGTAGTTGCCATGGTCGAGGCGATACAACTTGAGCGCCTGCATCAGGCCGGCGATGTCCTGCTTCGCCGCCGTGGCCCGTGCCTGGTCGGGGCGATCAAGCACTTTGGGTACCACCATTGCCGCCAGGATCCCGAGGATGACCACCACCACCATAATCTCGATCAGGGTAAAGCCCCGCTGGCGGCGAGGGCCTGGCAATGGGGCGTTCAGGGGCGCGATATCCATCTCGACATTCCTTGGCTTGGGTTCAATTCGTGGCGCAGTGTTGCAAGAACATATGTCAGTCGTATTGAAAATCCTCGGGAGGTTTAGTCGCCAATCGGTCAACTGCCCCAGCTAGTCTGCGGGCCTGGTCCAAGGCTTTGAGAGCGCCATGAACGGCCGTCGCAACGAGCAAGGTTTCACCCTGATTGAAGTGCTGGTGGCGCTGGCAATCATCGCCGTGGCCATGGCCGCCGCCGTGCGCGTGGCCGGGTTGATGACCCAGAGCAATGGCCTGCTGCGGGACAAATCCATTGCATTACTGGCAGCCCAAAGCCGCCTGGCCGAATTGCGCCTGGGCGGGCATTTGAGCAGCGGTAAAAAGACTTTCGACTGCGACCAGGGCCGCCTGAAACTGCGCTGCGAACAGACCATCAACGCAACGGGCCGTCTGTTTCAGGTCAATGTGCAGGTGTTGGACGCCAGCCGCGACGCACCGCCGCTGGCGCGTCTCGACACCCAGGTCATGGCCGAGTGAGCAGCGGTAATGCAGGCCCTTTCGGCAATTTCTCCAGGTTGACGCGCTGTTTCTCGCCAGCGCGCTCGATCTCGACCCCATCACCTTCAATGGCCGTCAACCGTACGCCCGGGCTCAAGCGCTCACCCAGCAAAAAACTGCGCGGAGGGCCGTCGTTGAGGCTGAGGATCGCCACCGCACCACGGGCCCCGGCCAATACACCCGAAACCTTGACCTGCAGCGCCACCGGCGTATTGGCAAACCACTGCAATGCCGGGTTATCGCTGCGCGCCGCCAACACCTGGGGCGCCGCTTGTGGTGTATGGGATTCAGCGGTGGAAAGCAGCAACGATGTCCAGTACGCGATGCCGGCCAAGCCCGCCAACAAGGCCAGGGCCTGTACGCCGTGGGCCGGTGAAAAACGCTGGGCGAATGCCATGGGCAGGACCTCCTGTTTGTCCGAGCTTGCAGCCTACAGGGCAATTCATACGGTTTTATTTCTCGAACTCGCCAGTTTTCCAGGTGCCGACCGATGAAACAGCAAGGCTTCACCCTGATCGAGTTGATGGTGGTGCTGGTGATCATCGGTATCGCCAGCGCTGCCATTAGCCTGACGATCAAACCCGACCCGCTGCACCTGTTGCGCAAAGACGCCGAACGCCTCAGCCAACTGCTTCAAGTGGCCCAGGCCGAAGCCCATGCCGACGGCCGCCCGATCACCCTGCGCACCGACGCCAAGGGATTTCGCTTCAACCGCCGCAGCGACGATGGCCTGACCATTGAAGCGTTCAAAGGCGACGCCCAACTGCGCCCGCGCCTGTGGGAAAGCACACCGATGCAAATCTCGATCGAGCCCAAACAGGCGCTGGTCCTCAATGCCGAATGGATCAACCCGCCCTTGCGCGTGGTGCTGTCCGATGGCCAACACAGCCTCAGCCTGCAACGCGACGCCGCCGGCCTGCTGCGCGTAGTCACCCAGCCATGAACACCTCACCGTACCCTGTAGTGAGCGGGCTTGCCCCGCGCTGGGGGGCGAA
>NZ_JBOICG010000669.1:0-5258 GCF_050739995.1 Pseudomonas sp.
GACTGACACACCGCGTTCGCGAGCAAGCCCGCTCCCACATTGGTTTTGCGGTGTTCTCTGGATTTTGCAATCAAGCCTTTATGCCCAATCAAACCATCAAGACACCCTGCGTAGGTCTGTGCTCCACCGTTTACGGTGACCTGGTCTGCCGGGGCTGCAAGCGCTATCACCATGAAGTGATCCAGTGGAACGGCTACAACACCGAGGAAAAGCAGGCTGTGTGGCTGCGCCTGGAACAGTTGCTGGTGCAGGTGATGGCGAGCAAGCTGGAAGTGTTCGACGCGCACCTGCTACGTGAGCAACTGGAAACCCGCAAGATCCGCTTTGTGCCGCACCAGTCCCCGTACTGCTGGGCGTACCAGTTGATTGCCCGGGGCGCGCGGGTGATTTCGAAGTTGGAGGCGTATGGCCTGGCGTTATTGCCGGAGTTTCGTGAACGTAACCTCACGGACCTGCGGGATGCGATTGACCGCGAGTTTTTCCTGCTTTCCGAGGCGCATTACGAGCGCTATATCGCCCCTGGGTTCCTGAAGGAAGCATTCGGGCCAGCCCTGATCGCCACTCTCTAAGCCACACAACAAAACAGGGTGGGAGCAGGCAAGCCAGCTCCCACATTTGATCTGTGTTGTTCAGGAGGTCCAGGACGGATCACGCTCTGATTGCAAGCCGTACTTCTCAATCGCCTGCTGGCACACCTCCCGCTTCAAACTCCCCTGCTCCACCAACGCCGTCAGCGCCGCCAACACGAGGTGATGCCGATCCACCTCGAAAAAGTCCCGCAATGCCACCCGCGTATCACTGCGCCCAAAACCATCGGTGCCGAGTACGGTGTAGCTGGAATCCAGATACGAACCCAGCATTTGCGGCACGGCTCGCACATAGTCAGACACGGCGATCACCGGCGCACCTTTGGGTAAGCATTCAGCCAGATGACTGACACGCTTGACGTCCAGCGGATGCAAGCGGTTCCATCGCTCCACTTCCCGCGCCTCCCGCGCCAGCTCGCTGTAACTGGTGACGCTGAATACCTCGCTCGCCACCTGCCAATCGTCCGCCAGCAATTGCGACGCTGCCTGCGCCTCGCGCAGCAACGTGCCGGAGCCGAGCAGGCGCACCTGGGCGTCACCAGCGCCTTCCAGGCGATACATGCCCTTGATAATCGCCACAGC
The DNA here is from genome assembly GCF_050739995.1 of Pseudomonas sp. GTDB lineage: Bacteria > Pseudomonadota > Gammaproteobacteria > Pseudomonadales > Pseudomonadaceae > Aquipseudomonas. The sequence goes on from NZ_JBOICG010000669.1 coordinate 1,170, forward strand.
CACGCCAGCCGGCAGGCTTGGCTGCGGGTAGTTTTCGTTCATCAGGGTCACGTAGTAGAACTCGTCCACATCGTGCTCAAGCATCTGGCGCATGCCATGGTCGAGAATCACTGCAAACTCGCCGGCAAATGCCGGATCGTAGGCGCGGCAATTGGGTACCGTGGCGGCGCTGAGGTGGCTGCTGCCGTCCTGATGCTGCAAGCCTTCGCCGCCCAGGGTGGTACGCCCGGCCGTAGCACCGAGCAAGAAACCTCGGGCGCGCTGGTCAGCGGCGGCCCAGATCAGGTCGCCGACGCGCTGGAAGCCGAACATCGAGTAATAGATGTAGAACGGCAGCATGCGCAGGCCATGCACCGAATAGCTGGTGGCCGCCGCCACCCACGAGCTGATGGCGCTGGCTTCGCTGATGCCTTCCTCGAGGATTTGCCCGTCGGTGGCCTCGCGGTAGCTGAGGATCGAGCCGATGTCTTCCGGCTCGTAACGCTGGCCGACACTGGAATAGATACCGATCTGCTTGAACAGGTTGGCCATGCCGAAGGTGCGCGCCTCGTCTGCCACGATGGGCACGATGCGCGGGCCGAGGGCCTTGTCCTTGAGCAGGTTGGTGAGCATGCGCACAAAGGCCATGGTGGTGGACATCTCCTTGCCCACAGCCTCTGTGGCGAAGCCGGCGTAACCCGCCAGCGCTGGCACGCTGACCGGCGCCGCCTGCTGCCCGCGGCTGGGCACATAACCACCCAGGGCCGTGCGGCGCTGGTGCAAGTAGCGCATTTCCAGGCTATCGTCGCCCGGTTTGTAGAAACTCAAGGATTCGGCCTGCTCATCCGACAGCGGCAAGCGGAAACGATCACGGAAGGCAATCAACGCCTCGCGGTCGAGCTTTTTCTGCTGGTGGGTAGTCATCTTGCCCTGCCCGGCCTCGCCCATGCCGAAACCCTTTTTGGTCTGGGCCAGGATCACCGTGGGCTTGCCTTTGACCCGGCGCGCGGCGTGGTAGGCCGCGTGGATCTTGACCATGTCGTGACCACCGCGCTTGAGGCGGTCGATCTGCTCATCGCTCATGCCCTCGACCAACTTGGCCATGGCCGCGCTTTGACCGAAGAAGTGTTCGCGGTTGTAGGCACCATCCTTGGCGGCGAACGTCTGGAATTGGCCGTCGACGGTATTCGACAAGGTGTTGACCAGCGAGCCATCGGTGTCCTTGGCGAGCAAGGCGTCCCAGTCCGAGCCCCATACCAGCTTGATCACGTTCCAGCCGGCACCGGCAAACAAGGCTTCCAGTTCGTCGATGATCCGCCCATTGCCGCGCACCGGACCATCGAGGCGTTGCAGGTTGCAGTTGACCACCCAGGTCAGGTTGTCCAGGCCCTCGCGGGCGGCCAAGGTCAGGGCCGACATGCTTTCTGGCTCGTCCATCTCGCCGTCACCGAATACGCCCCACACATGCCGCTCGGTGGTGTCCAGCAGGCCGCGATGCTGCAGGTAACGCATGAAACGCGCCTGGAAAATCGAGCTGATGGGGCCGATGCCCATGGAACCGGTGGGGAACTGCCAGAAGTCCGGCATCAGCCAGGGATGAGGGTAACTGGAGAGTCCGCGTGCGCCGCTTTTGGGGCCGCCGATTTCCTGGCGATAGTGAGCCAGGTCGTTTTCACTCAACCGGCCTTCAAGGAACGCCCGGGCATAAATGCCAGGCGCGGAATGGGGTTGGTAGAACACCAGGTCACCGCCAAAACGGTCGTTGCGCGCGCGGAAAAAATGGTTGAAGCCCACTTCGAACAAATCCGCCGCACTGGCATAGCTGGCGATATGGCCCCCAAGCTCACCGTAGGCCTGGTTGGCGCGCACCACCATCGCCAATGCATTCCAACGCACCCACGACGCCAGGCGCTCTTCGGTCGCCAGGTCGCCGGGAAAGGCCGGTTGCTGTTCAACGCTGATGCTATTGATGTACGGCGTGCCGTGGCGCGGTTTCCAGTCGATGGGCGGTGCGCTGCCTTCCCGCGCCAGCAGATCGAGGATCTGCCGCGCACGCGCAGGCCCGGCGTTGGTTACCAGTGAAGCCAGGGCGTCGCGCCACTCGTCCAGCTCTTGCTGATCCAACGTCGTGTGATTGACTGCACTCGCGAAACCGTTCATGGGCACCTCCGGGCTTTTTTTCCAGTTTATGTCGGTACCCGAGGATTTTTTGCCTGTTATCAGGCGCAGTTTTCAGCCGTTTGAGCATGAATCACTGCCAATCGGCTTTTTACCAGCACGTTGTGCTCAAGCCCCCCGAAACAACCCAACTGTGTTTAAAATGCCGCCCGCTCAATGACCGACGCTCAACGATGAACCCAGACGCACTCGCCACCCTGCACGCCCACCTGCTTACCGCCCTGACCAGCCCGCCGTCGGAAACCCGCCGCCTGTTCCACGGCCGTGGCCGCTGCTGGCCGGGGCTGGAGCAACTGACCGTGGACTGGTTGCAAGGCGTGGTGCTGGTCGCGTTGTTCAAGGAGCCGGAACCCGCCCAGTTGGAAGCCTTGAAACAGTTGCTGCAGATGCACCTGAGTGCTTACACCGTGGCCCTGCAGCACCGCTACTTGCCGCAAAGCACCACCGAATGGTTGGTGGGCGAGGCAGTGGATGAGCTGACCATTACCGAAGGTGGCCTGCGCTACCTGATCGACCTGGGTAAAAAACAGAACAGTGGGCTGTTCCTCGACATGCGTTATGGCCGCAACTGGGTGCGCGAGCAGGCAAAGGGTCAGCGGGTGCTCAACCTGTTTGCCTATACCTGTGGTTTCTCCGTGGCCGCCATCGAAGGCGGCGCCGACCACGTGGTGAACCTGGACATGGCCCGTGGTGCCCTGAGCCGTGGCCGCGACAATCATCGCCTGAATGGCCACGACCTGAGCAAGGTCACGTTCCTGGGCCACGATCTGTTCAAGTCCTGGGCCAAAGTCACCCACAGCGGCCCTTATGACCTGGTGATCATCGACCCGCCATCGTTCCAGAAAGGCAGCTTCTTGCTGACCAAGGACTACCAGCGCGTGCTGCGCCGCCTGCCAGACTTGCTCACGTCCCAGGGCACGGTGCTGGCGTGCATGAACGACCCGGCCTTCGGCGAAGACTTCCTGATTGATGGCGTCACCCGCGAAGCACCGGGCCTGCGTTTTGTGGAACGCTTGGAAAACCCTCCGGAATTCCCGGACATCGACCCCCAAAGTGGCTTGAAGGCGCTGGTGTTCCGTCAAGGCTGATGCCGAAACGTCTTACGCTTGCTACGCTGAGTGATACACCGGGTGGTGAACCTTATCCCCCCCTTCCCGGTCGATACCTGCAATCCCTGGCCAGACCCGATGGCGTCACGTTGTCGGCTGCCCCGTTTCACCTTTTGGAGAACCGCCCGTGATATCGACCCTGCATGTAGCCAGACTCAAAGCCTGGGGCGCCCACGGCTTTACCGCCACCGGCGTGGTGCTGGCCTTCCTGGCCACCCTGGCCTTGCTGGAAAATTCCCCCAAGGCTTGCCTGCTGTGGCTGGGCCTGGCGCTGGTGGTCGATGGCGTGGACGGTTCGCTGGCGCGCCGGGTCAATGTGAGCACGGTGTTGCCCAGCTTTGACGGCTCGGTGCTGGACCTGGTGATTGATTACCTGACCTATGTGTTCATTCCGGCGTTGTTCATCTACCGCTACATCGACCTGCCGGACTTTACCCATCTGTTTACGGTGTCGGTGATCCTGGTGTCCTCGCTGTTCTGCTTCTGCAATGTGAACATGAAGAGCAAGGACAACTACTTCGTCGGTTTCCCCGCGGCGTGGAACGTGGTGGCGTTGTGCGTGTACATCATCCAGCCTGAAGCCTGGGTCACGCTGCTGACTGTGATTGGCCTGGCACTGCTGACCGTGACGCCGATGAAGTTCCTGCATCCGTTCCGGGTAAAGCGGTTTATGCCGATCAACATTGCCGTGACCACGATCTGGTTGCTGTGCAGCTTCTTGATGGTCGTGGACTACCCGAATACCAACCCGTGGACGTTTGGGTTGTGGTCGCTGATGTCGGCATATTTCCTGGGAATCTGCGTGTGGCGCACGGCGCTGGAA
>NZ_JBOICG010000670.1:0-5470 GCF_050739995.1 Pseudomonas sp.
GATCGAGATCGATACCCGTGAAGGCGGTTCGTACAAAGGTCGCGCCAAGAAGTAATTCTGGCTCCGCCGATACGAAAAAAACCCGACGCTAGCGTCGGGTTTTTTTATGGGCGTCTGTTTTTCAGACAGTGACGTGCAGGCGCACATCCACATTGCCGCGGGTGGCGTTGGAGTAAGGGCAGACCTGGTGAGCCGCATCGACCAGGCTTTGCGCGTCGTCCTGGGCCAGGCCCGGCAGGCTGATATGCAGATCGATGTCCAGGCCGAATCCACCAGGGATTTGACCGATGCCGACGTGGGCAGTGATCGATGCGTCATCCGGAATCTTGCGTTTGGTCTGGCTGGCGACAAATTTCAATGCGCCGATGAAGCAGGCCGAGTAGCCGGCGGCGAACAATTGCTCAGGATTGGTGGCTTGGCCGCCAGCGCCGCCCAATTCCTTGGGGGTGGAGAGTTTGACATCGAGGATGTTGTCGCTGGAGACAGCACGACCATCACGGCCGCCGGTGGCGGTAGCTACTGCGGTATAGAGCGTTTGCATGGCGTTTCCTCTTTGTTGTTAGCGCTAATTGTTTGTGCGCTAAGTAGTTGGTGAGGCGAATGTATAGCGCAAATATTTTGCGCGCAAGATAAATTCACAAATATTTTTTATGCGATACCACAAACCAATGTGGGAGGGGGCAAGCCCCCTCCCACATTTTAGAGCTTTACTGCTATTCGATTGAGGTCTGCAGGTTGCTGCGCAAGGCGACCAAGTCCGCCTGCAGCTTGCGTAACTGCTCCAGCTCCAAGCCACTGGCGCCGAGGATGCATTGTGGAATCCCCATGGCTTTTTCCTGCAAGGTACGGCCAGTCTCGGTCAACTCCACTACCACCACTCGCTCATCTTCGCGGCTGCGGGTGCGGCTGAGCAGGCCTTCGGCTTCCAGACGCTTGAGCAGCGGGGTGAGCGAGCCCGGGTCGGTCAGCAGGCGGTTGCTGATTTCACCGACAGTCAGGCCGTCCTCTTCCCACAGCACCATCATGGCCAGGTATTGCGGATAGGTCAGGCCGAGGGCTTGCAGCAGCGGCTTGTAGGCCTTGGTCATCAGCAGCGAAGTGGAGTGCAGGGCGAAGCACAGCTGGTTGTCCAGCATCAGGTTTTCGCATGGGGCGGGATTTTTGCTCATGGTGGTGCCTCGAAAAAGCATATCTGGGCTGGAATCTAGCGGGCAAATCTTTAATGCGCCAGATAATTCTGGCCAGCCGGTCAGACCAAACCGCTTTGCAGTGCCAGATCCCAGGGCGGCACGGGGCTGAAGCGGGACTTGAGGTACTCGAGCAACAACCGGCTGCGGGCATTGGCCTGTTGTTCCAGGCGCAGCGCATAGATGCCGGCGGTTTCCGGACTGGGCAGGCCGTTTTCGCAGAACAGTGGTAACAACTCGCCACGCACCAGGTATTCACTGGCCAGCCAGGTGGGCAGGTGCGCAATGCCCAGCCCGGCCAACGCGCCGGAGAGCAGGGCTTCGGCATTGTTGGCACTCAGGCGGATGCGCTGCGGGCGATAGGTGGCACGGCGTCCGTCCAACTCGAAGCGCCAGGCGAACATCGGCGCCAGGCCATCCCAGTCGAGACCGTCGTGCTCGCTCAGTTCCCGGGGATGGGTTGGCGTGCCGCGGGCTTTCAGATACGCCGGGCTGGCACAGGCGATGCGCACAATGCTGGCCAGGTGCGTGGCAATCAGCCGGGTGTCGACGATATGACCGGCCCGCAGCACCAGGTCGACCTTGCCCAGGTGCGCCCCCTGCATATCGACAAAGCTGTCGATCAGGTGCAGGTGTACATCCAGCCCGGGGTACACATTCAAAAAGTCCGCGATCACGGGTGCAAGGTGGCGTCGGCCGAAGGCTGCGGGTGCATCCACACGAATCAGGCCTTCTGGCGCATGGCTCAAGGACACGGCCTCGGCCCGGGCCAATTGCAACTCACCGACAATCCGCCGCGCGCGTTCGGCAAAGGCCAAGCCTGCCGGGGTTGGCACCACCGCGTGGGTGCTGCGTTGGAACAAACGGCTGCCCACGGAGCTTTCCAGGCTGTCGATACGCCGGGCAACGGCCGAGGGTGTCAGCGGATGACGGCGCGCGGCGGCGGAAAAACTGCCGGTCTCCAATACATCGAGAAACAGGCTCAGTTGGTCGGTGAGCGTATTAGGGTTCATCAGCGAGTGCTTATGCGAAATTGGCACAGCCATTGTGCGTTGCTGTGCGTTTCCGCGCCAGAGTCGACTGCGTAGCATGCAAACCCTGGGATTGCGGAGTGATGAGTGGTGTTGGATTTAGCAATATATCTGGTATTGGGCGCGGCCCTCGGTACGGTGGGCGGCCTGTTTGGCATTGGTGGCGGGCTGATTGCAATTCCGGTGCTCGGCGTGTTGTTCGGCCTGGATCAGCAGATCGCCCAAGGCACGGCGTTGGTGATGGTGGTACCCAATGTGATGCTGGCGCTGTGGCGTTACCACCAGCGTAACCGTATCGAATTGCGCCACGCATTACCGTTGGGCGTCATGGGCTTCAGCTTCGCCTGGTTGGGTTCGATCTGGGCGGTTGGGCTGGACGCCGGCGCCATGCGCATAGGTTTTATCGTTTTCCTGCTGACGCTTGCGGCATACAACCTGCTGCGCATGTTCACCCGCAATGCGCCACCGACGGCTCAGATGCGTTATTCCTGGCCGTGGCTTGGCGTGCTTGGGGCTGCTTCCGGGTCCATGGGCGGTTTGTTTGGCGTCGGTGGTGCGGTGGTTGCCACGCCGGTGCTGACCAGTGTGTTCGGCACCACCCAAGTGGTTGCGCAAGGTTTGTCCCTGGCGTTGGCGCTGCCCAGCACCAGCGTGACCTTGGTGACCTACGCCTGGCACCACGAAGTGGATTGGCTGATCGGCGTACCGTTGGCGATCGGCGGCCTGCTCAGCATCAGTTGGGGCGTGAAGGTCGCCCACGCACTGCCGGAGCGTGTGCTGCGTGGCCTGTTCTGCGCTTTCCTGGCGGTGTGCGCGGTGATGCTGACCTTTAAAGTCTGAAGCCTTCGAGGATGTAGTCTGCCAGGCACTCTGTGATCGGGGAGGTCATCAGTGGGTTGCGCAACAAGTGCAGGTTCATCGAGGGCAGTGGCGGGAAGCCCTCGTCCTTGCCGAGTATGCGCAGGTCTTCGGTCACCAGGTTTTCCATACTGACCATGACCGCCAGGCCGGCGTTGACCACCGCCTGGATCGCCGACACATTCGAGCTGTGGTAGGCCAGGCGATAATCCCGACCGGCTGCATCCAATGCCGAACGCGCCCACTGCGTGTAGAGGCAGTCGGTGCCCGACATCGCCAGCGGCAGTGCATCATGCTCGTCCATGCAAAAGCACGGTGACGCCGCCCACACCATGCGCTCCGTGCGCAACAGCTCACCGATTTCATTGCCAGGTTCGCGACTGACGACTGTCAGCGCGAGATCCCGCCGCTGCATTAGCACCGTCGACGACTCGCAGTGCATCTCGATCTGAATCAGCGGATAGGCCTTGGAAAACTGCTTCAGAATCCCCGGCAGAAAACGCATCACGTAATCATCCGGCGTACCGATGCGTACCAGCCCCACCATATGCGGTTCACGCAGGGTGTTGAACACCTCACTGTGCAGTTTCAGGATGCGCCGCGCATAGCCCAGCAGCACCTGGCCTTCAGGCGTCAGTCGCACCTGGCGGCCGTCACGTTCGAACAGCTTGCGCTGCAGTACGTCGTCCTCCAGGCGCTTCATCTGCATGCTCACTGCCGATTGCGTACGGTTGACCAACTCCCCGGCACGGGTGAATCCGCCTTGGTCGGCGATGGCGACGAAGGTGCGCAGGACGTCGGTGTCGATACTCGGGTAACTGGACAATTGATCAATCTCCGAGATGTATTGCATAAGAAACATTCGTTGGATTGATCATAGTGCCAGGCTCACACTTTCGTCATCCCCACTGGAGGGCGAAAAGATGAAAGGTCAAACCGGTTTTGTATTGATGGCGAAACGTCCGTTTTCCGGGCTGTTTCATACCCTGGCCCGCTGGCAGGCGCTGTACCACGAGCGCCAAATGCTGGCGAGCCTGAGTGGCGATGCGCTCAAGGACATTGGGCTCAATCGTGCCGATGTGGAGCAGGAGCGCCACCTGCACTTTTGGGAAGACCCGCTGCGAAAATGAGCCAGGATGCAGTAGGGTGGTGGGCGAGCCCCAATGGAGATTGCCATGCCCGCCGACCTGTCTTTTTCACTCAAGCAAGCTCGACGCATGGCGCTGGCCGCCCAGGGTTTTTCCGGGCGCCAGGCGCCTGCACTGATCAAGCCCACACACCTCAACCGTTTGATCGAGCGCCTCGGCGTGCTGCAGATCGATTCAGTCAACGCCGTCGTGCGCTCCCATTACCTACCGCTGTTTTCCCGCCTGGGCAATTACGCCCCGTTGATGCTTGAGCAGGCTGCCTGGAGCCAGGGGCGGCGTCGTTCCCTGTTTGAGTACTGGGGGCATGAGGCCTCGTTACTGCCTATGGCGCTGTACCCGCTGATGCGTTGGCGCATGGAACGGGCAAAGCTGGGGCAGGGTATCTATTCACAGATGGCGCGCTTTGGTCGTGAGCAGCAGGCGACTATCCATCGGGTTTTGCAGACCGTCGAGCGGCAGGGCGCGCTGGGAGCTGGCAGTCTGTCGACTCGTGAGGAGCGCGCAGGTCCTTGGTGGGATTGGAGTGATGAAAAGCACGCGCTGGAATGGCTGTTTGCTGCCGGCTTGGTCACCGTCGCGGGGCGCCGTGGTTTTGAACGGCTCTATGATTTGCCGGAGCGGGTTATCCCTGGCGAAATCCTTCAAACGTCTGTGGACGAGGCGCAGGCCCAACGGGGTTTGCTGCTGCACAGCGCGACGGCGTTGGGCGTCGCCACCGAAAAGGACCTGCGCGATTACTTTCGCCTTGATCCTGCCGACAGTCGCAGTCGCTTGCTGGAGTTGGTCGAAGAAGGGCAATTGTTGACCTGCCGAGTGCAAGGCTGGAAGCAACCGGCCTATTGCCTGCCTGATCCGAAAGTACCGCGCAAGGTACCGGCCAGCGCCTTGTTGTCGCCGTTCGATTCGCTCATCTGGGAGCGCAGCCGCACCGAGCGATTGTTTGATTTCCGTTATCGGCTGGAGATCTACACCCCGCAAGACAAGCGGGTGTACGGCTACTACGTGCTGCCGTTTTTGCACAATGAGCGGATCGCAGCGCGCGTGGACCTGCGCGCCGAACGCGCCAATGGGCGCCTGGCCGTGCATGCGGTGCATGAGGAGGAGCCGGGATTGGACGATGAAGGGATGCAGGCGCTGGCTTTGAACCTGTTGCAAATGGCCGACTGGTTAGGGTTGGAACAGGTCCAGCTCAATTGCCAGCGGCCGAGTGCCGATAGGTTGCGGGGGGTAATGCTTGATAGGGATG